>CAJXNA010000157.1 GCA_913056415.1 uncultured Chloroflexota bacterium
CTCGTTAACGGCGGCGGTCACGGGGAGGATGTCGGCTAAAGGGACGCCACGCTCGCCGCTCACCCCCGCAGCCTCCACTCCCCCTCGCCGGCGCCCTCCACGCGACCGTCCTCCGCCAGCTTCGCCAGGTGAGCCTCGACCTGGCGTAGCGCCATCGGCATGATGCGGCGGTCCAGCTCCGGGTAGATCGTCCCCAGCATCGCCCGCGCGCTGCTCTTCCCGTCCGCGACCAGGCGCAACACCTGCTCCTCCCGCTCCTGGCGGTGATCGATCAGCTCCTGGAGCTTGCGTCGTACGTCCTGGACAGGCTGACCGTGGCCGGGCAGCATCAACGCCGTGTCGTACCCCTTCAGCCGCTCCAGCGACTCCAGGTAAAGCCGCATGTCCCCGTGCGGTGGCGGCGAAATGGCCACCGTGCCCAGACCCAGCGCGGTGTCCCCGGTGAACAGCGCCCGCTCCTCGCGGAGGTAGATGCAGATGGAGCCCATCGTATGCCCCGGCGTGTGCACCACCTCCAGGGTGAGACCGCCGACACGCAGCGTGACGCCATCTTCGATAGACACGTCCGGCGCCGCCTCCGCCGCCTGCTGGCGAAAGCGCTGCACCCGCTCCGCGATCGCCTGCTGGTCGGCTGGGATGTCGATGTCTTGGGGAGCGTCGCCCTGCCAGTCCCGCAGGAACCGCTCCTCCTGGGGGTGCATCACTATCTGGCCGCCGCTCGCCTGCCGTAGCTGGTGGGCGCCGCTGGTGTGGTCGAAGTGGTGATGCGTCAGCACGATGTACCGCAGCTTCACCTCCGGCCGCTCCCGCAGATACTCCAGCCGCGCCTTGACCGACTGCTCGTCCCCGAAGCCGCTGTCGATGAGGGCGCCCTCGCCGCCGTCCACGACCAGGTAGACATCGGGCGCCTGGGGGCCGGTGTAGAACCCCGATCCTATCGGGGCTGGGATAGAGTGGATGCGGGGTGTTATCTCCATGATCAATCTGAAGGGGGCTGCGCCTCGAACTCCTCTCGCAGGATAGACATGACCACCGCGTTTACCGGCTGGCCCTTCCGTATGCGGTGAGCGCGCAGCAGCCCCTCCCGCACGAAGCCGCACTTCTCGTAGCAGCGGATACCACGCAGATTGTCCTCATCGACCTGGAGATCCACACGGCGCAGCCCCATCTCCTCGAAGCCGTAGCGCAGCGCCCGCCTTATCGCCTCCGTTCCGTAGCCCTGACTCCACTGCTCCTTCTCACCGATGGAGATGCCCAGAGTGGCCCGGCCCTGCCCCTCGTCGATGGCGTGCAGACCCAGGTTGCCGATGGGCTGGCCCTCGCGCGTCTCGATACACCAAACCACACGGGCGGGGTCCCCGCGCATCTCTTCGTACCACTCCCGCTCCGACTCCAGGGTGAGCTCCGAAGCGTCCGACATCGACAGCCAGTAGCGTACATCGGGGTCATTAAACCAGCGCAAGAACAGAGACAGATCGCCTTCCTCCACCGGCCGTAGACGCAGGCGCTGCCCCTCCAGGATGCTCTCCGATATCAAAGCGGGCTCATGGTATCATAAGCAGCCGAACCCGCCTACCGGCAGGCAGGCTCGCGGAACAATAGCCTGTCCTGTCCGCTTTGCGGACTCCGATGCTCCGCTCGGAGAGCTCGCCGAAGGAGGCGCCCCGGTGCAAGTGTTCGAGATCGGCCCCCTGCGATTGACCAAGATTGGCCCTCTAGGACCATACGCCAACAACGCCTACGTCATCGCCGACCGCAACGCGGGCGAGGCGATCATCGTGGACATGCCCTCTCAGAGCGCCCAGACGCTGGCGGCCGTCCGCGGCCTGCGGGTCATCGCCATCCTCCTCACCCACACCCACCCCGACCACTGGGCGGACTACGACCTGGTCAAGGACACCACCGGCGCCGACGTCTTCTGTCACCCCGCGGAGCGCCTGATGCCCACGGACAAGATAGACCGCCCCCTAGCCGGCGGCAACCAGCTTTCGGTAGGAGGGGTGAGCCTCATGGTGATCCATACGCCGGGACACACTCCCGGCAGCTGCTGCTTCCTTGTCGGCCGCCACCTCATCTCCGGCGACACTCTCTTCCCAGGCGGACCCGGCCGTACCAGCGGCCCCCAGGAGCTCCAGCAGACAATCGCCTCCATCACAGAGAGCCTGTACACCCTGCCCGACGATACCATCGTCCTCCCCGGCCACGGCGACGACACCACCATCGGCCGCTCGCGCCAGGAGTACGCCGTCTTCACCTCCCGCTCCCATCCGGCGGACCTGCAAGGCGATGTGCTCTGGGAGTCGGCATAGCCTGTAGCGGCGGCCTCCTGGCCTCCACCAGACGTGTGCCCTGGCGACCTGAAGCCTGCCCGCTGGTAGGCAGGATCGCCGCTACACTCGCCCGGCAGGCAAGCTCAGCGTCGCATTGACGCCGCCCTCAACCGTCCCCTACACTAGCCGTGGCAGGCCGATAAATCCGACGATTCTCCGCCCGATCTCACTCACTCCATGGACAACGAGTTCTATCATCGCACCGTCCTCCCCAACGGCATCCGTGTCATCACCGCCGCCATGCCCACGGTGCGCTCCGCCTCCGTCTCCCTGTACGTAGGTACCGGCTCCCGATACGAGCGAGATGAGGAGGCCGGCCTCTCCCATTTCCTGGAACACTTACTGTTCAAGGGCACCAAGAAACGGCCCTCCGCCAAGGAGATATCGGAAGCGATCGACGGGGTGGGCGGCGTCATGAACGGCGGTACCGACCGCGAGCTCACGATCTACTACATCAAGGTAGCGCGGCCCCACCTTGACCTGGCCCTGGACGTCCTAACCGATCTCGTGCGCCACCCCCTGCTCGACCCTAGCGAGTTCGAGAAGGAGCGACAGGTTGTGCTGGAGGAGCTGGCGATGGTGGCTGACTCGCCGCAGCAGCTCACCGACCTTCTCATGGACGCCTTACTCTGGCCCGACCAGCCCCTGGGCCGCGATGTCGCCGGCACGCCTGAATCCGTTTCGGCGTTAACCCAAGAGATGGTGGCGGAGTACCTGCAGCGGCAGTACGTGGCCAATAACGTCGTTATCGCCCTGGCTGGCGACATCGACCACCAGCAGATGGTAGACGCCATCTCGGCCGCGCTCGGCGACTGGAAGCCCGGCGCACCCAGCCACTGGTTCTCGGCGACTAACGGCCAGGGCCCCCGCTGCGGCCTACGCTACAAGGCCACGGAGCAAGCCCACATCAACATCGCCATGCGCGGCCTCCCCCTGAACCATCCCGACCGCTTCGCCCTCTCCTTCCTCTCCACCATCCTCGGCGAGGGTATGTCCTCACGCCTGTTCCTGGAGCTGAGAGAGAAGAGGGGGTTGGTCTACGACATCCACTCCTACGCCTCCCACTTCCTGGACACCGGGGCGTTCATCGTCTATGCCGGCGTCGACCCCAAGAAGGCCGTAGAGACGATCAAGGTCATCCTGGAGGAGGTCGCCCGCCTGCGAGACGAGGGCCCCACCTCTCAGGAGCTCACCAAGGCGCGAGAGCTCTCCAAAGGGCGGCTCCTCCTGCGCATGGAGGACACCCGCGCCGTCTCCGGCTGGCTGGGCGGCCAGGAGCTCCTTCTGAAGGAGGTCCGCAGCATCGACCAGGCAGTGGCCGAGATGGAGGCGGTGACCCTGGAGGACCTGCAGCGCGTCGCCCGCGAGCTGATAGTAGGGGAGCAGCTCCACCTCTCCGTCGTCGGGCCTTACCGCTCGGACAAGCGGTTCGCGTCGCTGCTGCAGCTCTGAGCACCCCCGCCGACTGAAGTCGGCGGCTCTAACAGAGACGAGAAGCCGCGTACTTCAGTGCGCGGTGCAGGCCCACAGCAGCTCCACCTCGCCGTCGTCGGGCCCTACCGCTCAGACAAGCGGTTTGCGCCGCTGTTGCAGCTGTAGTTGCGCGCTGCTGCTCGCGCCCGCGTTTGACATCCGCCCCTGCGGGAGTATGCTTTGCTTACCGTCACCCTTCCGCATATAGGGCCCGGCCACGCTATGGAACAACAGATCCGCTTCTGCACCGCCTCCGACGGCGTCCGCATCGCCTACGCGACCGTGGGCAAGGGGCCGCCCCTGGTGCGCGTCCTCGGCTGGTTCACCCACCTGGAGTTCGAGTGGGAGAATGCCCGCTGGCGCCGCATCCACGAAGGCATGGCCTCCCGCTTCACTTATACCCGCTATGACGGTAGGGGTATGGGCCTCTCTGATCGCGACGTGAGTTACTCGATCGTCGGGTCGGTAAGCGACCTGGAGGCGGTGATCAATGCTACAGGGTTTGACAAGGTCGCCCTATATGGTGTCTCAGAGGGAGGCCTGCTGGCCATAACGTACGCCGTCCGCAATCCCGACCGTGTCAGCCATCTCATCATCTACGGGGGTGGCATCCGCCCACCATGGTCTGAAGACCAGTATGACACAATGCTCTCCCTGGTCCGCCAGGGCTGGGGCAGCGACCTGCCGGCCCATCGCCAGTTCTTCACCAGCCTGTTCATACCCGATTCAGACATGGAGGCGATTCAAGCCCACACTGAGATGCAGCGCCTTTCGGCATCAGCCGACACGGTCATGGCGTTTCTCAACGAGGGACGTGAGGCACTCAGGACTGGCACCAATCTCGCAGGCTTGTTACCGATGGTCGCGGTGCCCACGTTGGTCATACACCGCCGTGGGGACGCCATCGTGCCTTTCGAGCTGGGCCGAGAAATAGCCGCCGGGATACCAGGCGCTCGCTTCCTGCCTCTGGACGGCAGAAATCATGTGCCTCTCGCTGACGTCGATGAGCCGGTGCTGGAGGTGATGGCAAACGCTATGGAGGAGTTTGTGAGCGAGGGCGAAGAGGCCCAGGCAGCTTCCGGCTTGGCTGCGGAAGACATCCACACTATCCTCTTCACGGACGTTGAAGGCTCGACGGCCCTCACCCAGCGCCTGGGCGACGCAAAAGCGCGGGAGGTGCTGCGGGAGCACGAACGCATCGTACGGGAGGCGCTGAAGGCCTACGGCGGCTCCGAGGTGAAGACGATGGGCGACGGCTTCATGGCCTCCTTCTCCTCAGCCACGAAGGCACTGGAGTGTGCCATCGCCATGCAGCGGGCGTTCGCGGAACAGAACGAGTCGGCAGAGGAGCCGATACGTGTGCGCATCGGGCTGAACGCCGG
>CAJXNA010000158.1 GCA_913056415.1 uncultured Chloroflexota bacterium
TACCCTTGGCTGCTGCTTCGGCCGGCCCAGCGCCTCCCCACTCGCCGTGTGCTACGACAACCCGCTGGCGAAGGCCGCTCGCACTGCTGGCCTGCGGGGCATCCCTATCCACCCCGTCCCCCTGTACGAAGCTCTCTTCCTCCTCGGCCTTTTCCTCTTCCTCAACGTCATCGCCCTTGCCGGCAGCCGGGAAGGCGTTCCCGCTGCCATCTATCTCATCACCTACGGCAGCGGCCGCTTCCTCCTGGAGTTCCTGCGCTACAACCCGGCCGACGACTATATCGGGCCTTTGCCCCGTAGCCAGTGGCTGAGCCTACTGCAAGCGGGAGCGGGTGTCGCCTTGCTTGTGGCATTGAGCACCGCTTCCGGCCCGGCTTCACCCTCCATTGCGGAGGCCGATGCTCAGACTCTGCTCCTCCTCCCGCTCCTTGCTGTTTGCGCGGCCCTAGTGTTCGTCGCCTACTCGCTCCATCGCGAGTCCATAGGCCGCTGGTAGTGCCGCAGGGATCCGGGCCTGAGCAGGCCTGCTAGTAGGGCGGGCTGCCCTTGGGCCAGGTGGTCTCGACATCCCGGGCGTAGACCTCCTGAAGGACATTCACCAACTCTGCGTGCTTGATGAGGATGCGCATGTCGCCGGTGATCTTAATGGCGCCCTTGAGGCCGGCCCCCACGGGGTCCACCAGGCCCGAGGCCACGCCCTCGAAGACCGTGGCCGGCAGCTCGAAGACGAAGTCGAACTCCCTGCGAGGCGGCGGCTCGGCCACCTCGTGGTAGTTGGTGCACTTGCCGTCGTCGAGGTGCACTACGAAGAAGAGCTTCTGCCCGTCCGCCAGATAGGGGGACTGGCCGTCGCCCCGGATCTCGGCCAGGGCTGTCAACTTTCCACGGGGAGCGTTGTCGATGCCAGACCTAAGCAGACTTAGTGTGCGTAATCCAAGCGCTGCGCGGCAGGGTGATCATCCCGAGCCGACCTCGTGACTCCGGCTCAATCCACGCGCTCCTATTCCAACAGCCCCAGTTTGACAGCCTGGGCAGCGGCCTCGGACCGCCGGGACAGCCCCAACTTGTCCAGGATACGAATCACGTGGTTGCGGGCGGTGTAGGGGCTGAGGAACAGCTTGGCGGCGATCTCCTTGTTGGTGAGACCTTGCGCTACGAGAAGAAGGATCTCCTTCTCGCGATCAGAAAGGAGGTCCACGGGCTCCGGCGCTGCCCTGCCCAGCTCGGCCAGCCGCTCGATGACGTCTCGCGTCACACTGGCGTCCAGCAGGGACTGGCCGCGGCCGACAGCGCGGATCGCCTCCACCAACCGGGCATGGCTAACGTTTTTCGTCAGGAAGCCGGTAGCCCCCGCCATGATGGACGCCAGCACTGACTCCCGCTCTCCGTAGGACGTGAACATGATGACCTGGGTCTCCGGCAGCTCGCTGCGGATCTCACGGCAAGCATCGATACCGCTGGCGTCATCGTCTCCCTCCATGCGGATGTCCATGAGCACCACGTCGGGCCGCAGGGCCTGGGCCTTGACCAGCGACTCACGGGCGTTAGCCGCATCGCCAACGACCTCTAGCCCCTCCTCGTCTTCCAGCACCGCTCGCAGGCCGCTTCGCACGACTGCATGATCGTCCACGATCATGATTCGAAGAGGCTTCGCTTGCTCCGTCATGCCGGCATTCAATCCGTGGTGGGCAAAGTCACCCGCACCGATGCACCCTGGCCCGGGGCGCTTGTTATCTCCACAACTCCGCCCAGCTCGCCCGCCCGCTGGCGCATGTTGTGTAGGCCCCGGCCACTGGTCGACGCTGAATCGACGCTGAAGCCGCGTCCGTTGTCCCGGATCTCCAGGGAGACCGAGTTGTTAGAGAAGGCCAGTTGGACATCGATCGCGGAGGCCCCCGCGTGTCTGTACACGTTGGCCAGGGCCTCCTGAGCGATGCGGTACAGGGAGCTCCCCACGGCCAACGAGACCTTCCGTTCGTCTCCTTCCACCTCCATCTGCACAGGCAGGCCCGAGACGGCGGTGAACTCCCGGATCTGGCCTTTGATCGTGCTGGTCAGGCCGGCCTCCCCCGAAAGCAGCGGCTTCAAGTCGAAGATGTAGTGCCGCACCTCCAGCAGCGTCTCCTTGGCCAAGCCAACGAGCTTACCTAAGCGCTCTCTTAGCTTTTGGTCGCCGCTAGCCACCTCCGCCGCCTTCTCCAGGTTCAGGCCCAGCATGTAGATGGACTGGGCGATGCCGTCGTGAATCTCGCGGGCGATGCGGCCCCGCTCCTCCTGGGCGGCCAGCTCCTCCCGCTCTCGCTGCAAGCGAACATTCTCCCTCAACGCCTGGCGCGCCCGCTCCCGCTGCTGTGCCAGTCGACGGGTCAGCTGCGACAGGTACTGGACCACAACCACCACCAGCAGGGGTGGGATAAGGACGCCAGCCAGACGGTCAACTTCGCCGTGGAATCACGGCCCGTTGATCGTCCCCTCTTCTATGGAGATCACAGTTAGCTCTGCCGCGTAGAAGCTGGCGAGCAGGGCCGCAGCCCGTGGCCAGTCCAGCAGAAAAGCGGGAACCAGCAGGGACACGATGATGTACTCGTCGTAGGGGGTGCGAAAGCCGCCACTGAAATACAGGATCACCATCACGGCGACGATGTCAACTATTCCCAGCGCGATGAGGTCGTCGCGGAGACCTCGGCGGGGTCCGATGGCCCTGCGGACGCGGGGCCGGAGCAAGGGTACGTAGAGGGTCGAGACGAGGGTCTGGGCGGCAGCTAGCCCCAGGAGAAGCGGCTCGTAGCGAGTCTCGTCCTCGGGTAGATCCCCAAACGCTATGCGGATGAGGGCGATGGCCCAGGCGCCCCAGCGTACGGCGAACAGAAACGGCAGCACACCGGTCAACTCCTGCCGTCCTGCCTCAGCCCAGCCCCGGGCCTGGTCGCGGCGCTCGTCGCGGCTCGAGGAATTCTGGCGATCGTCCGCGTCCATGGTGGAGCCGCTAGCACTTTAGCAGCCGCCGCAAATATCGTCAAACTCCTCTCGTCCTGCCTCTGATCGCGCTAGTTCGCCGGTTCCGAGGCGCGCTCCGTCCACGGCAAGGTAATGGCCGCCCTCCGCTACCGCTGCGATCAGGGCGGCCATTACCAGCCAGCGCATGTGACCGGAGAGTCGAATGACGACGCTCACGCCAAACGCTCGACGGTCTGAGAATGACGTCAGTCCTCAAGCGCCGAGGAGTCGCAGCCCGGTGGCGACAGGACAGGGTTACAGCGGGCATTCGTCCCACCCGCGATCTCCACGAAATAGCCGGTTGAGAAATCCGGGTCAGGCTCGGGATAGTCGGTGCTGACGAACTGGGCGCCGCTCGCCAGCGCCGCGTCGCGCCGCGCCGTGAGACCAAAGCGAGCCTCGACGGTGTCAGCGTCGGCACGCGTGCGGACGATGTACCCCGCCGCCACGAGCTCGCTGATGAACGCCTCGTTGCCGAGCGGGTCGTTGACCTTCACGAAGGCCGACTCCGGCGAGCCGGGAGGCGAACTGGTGAACATCACGCGGCCCGCCAGCGATGGATGCCCGGCGAGATAGACGTCCCGCTTCGCGTCGGTGTTGTCGAGTGCGAACAGCAGCCGTCCCCGTGACTCGTTCAGCGTTGGCCAGCCGTCCTTCAGGACAGCCTGTTCGAGCGTTGCCCGTTCGCCACGCACGTCGTCGGGGGTGATGAGCTGATCGTCCGAGAAGACCGATCGTATCTCGGCGTCAATCCCGTCAAGTTCCTCCGCCCCGAACGGCACGGGTAATGTGAGCGGTGGAAATTCAGGTGGAAGAAGAATGGGCTCGTCCTTAGCTTCGACGAGGACCATCAACGGAAGATGGCCGGGATGGGCGTCGGACCACGCCTTGATCGTCTGCAGGCAGGACACGAACGTGAGACACGTTGTCTCGAAGTCGATGTCCTGGATGTGCAGCACCTTGAGGCCGGGAGCCAGGAGTTCCGGCTTGATCGGGTCGGGGAAGCCCTGGACCAAGATCGAGCCGAGTGGCACGGCGAACAGGCCACCGTCCGGGTCCGCGAACACGTCAAGTTCGACCTGGCGAATACCGAGGAGCCCGAACTGCTCATCGAGGGGACGGTGCATGTACTCGAAGCTCGCCGCCGCCGCCGGGTCGATGGAAGCGATCAGCGCCAAGAGAGCCGGCCGAGGCTCGACGTAGTAGCTGTTGTGCGTGCCGATCACCTGGACGTGGTTCAGGCGCATGCAGTTGTCGGCCACCCAGTCACCCAAGAGCCGACCATACGGCTCATCTCCAGCCAGTCGATCGATGACGGGCCGCCCAACGCCCGCATGATCGCTGGCTCCGGCGGAGCTGCGCATGGAGCGCTCCCAGGCGAGGCAGTTCTGTGTCGCGGAACTCTGTCCCGTCCAAGTGAACGCGGGGACCGCCGCCAAAGCTAGCAGCATTACAAGGAATAGTAGTTTTTTCATCGTCAAACCTCCTTCATTAACGCTGGATCGAAATCAACCGATAGGCGGCGGGTGAGAATCTCTTCATACGCCCTCCTTTCCGTGGTCTGTGTTGCCCGTTAGCTCCTCGTAGACGTACGAGATAGTTGCGAACGACCCCCACACCAGCAGCGAGCCCAGCCACGCCACAGCCCCGAAGAACCAGATGACGTCGTGCGGCTCCCCCCAAAACACCACGAGACCCTCGGTCACAAAGTCGAAGTAGGACGTTCCGCTGGCGTTCGTCAGCCTGTCGAACCCCAGCATGAGTACCGCCAGCGGCATGCCGAGCCGGACAAGTCCCAGGAGCCCCGCCACTACTCCGGCCATTCGAACCCGCGGCTTCGCGGAGAGCGTCCAGATGATCGGTGCTAGGTTGAGAAGGCCGGGCAGCGTGAAAGCGATCAGCGTGGGCACAACTTCCGAATAGGCATTGGCTCCAATGAACATGTTGGCGGTTCGATCGGGCAGGCCTACCTCAGGCGGCTCGAGGTAGCCGGCCAGGCCGCTGAAGAGAATCGCGCTCAGCGGCACGGTCACAATCGGCGCCAGGATAATCCACCAGAAGGGCATCGACCACTTGTTTAGCCACGAGGGCGAGTCGACCGATGTCAGTTCGTTGGTTGCCATGGTGACCTCCTTT
>CAJXNA010000159.1 GCA_913056415.1 uncultured Chloroflexota bacterium
CAATACCACGAGGCCTCTCTTGTCGGAGGCTTCTATTGATAACCTCAGAGAGTTCGTAACGCGCTGCAATACCCGAGTGGCCGATCGCGAAGCTCTAATAGACCTTGTTCGGGAGGTTGCACCTGCACCTCCCCCAGGCAAGAGACCTTTAATCCCCCTGAACGAATTTATCAGATACTGCCAATCGTTCTCCGGAGAAGCTCCCGACAACATTCGTGTCATCTACCACAACATAGATGGGAACAATAGAACGGGACATCTCAAGCAAGGATTCTATGGGTGTCAACGCTTCTTGCAGGAGTATCCGCAGCACACAGCCTATGTCGCTTCTACACCTCCAGCAGAACCGTTCGACCTGCGAGGAACTCCTTTGGGGGATGATTGGAGCAAGTTCGTCGCCGCCTTCGGTAGCGAGGCCGACGACCTCTACGGCTATGACTTGTCAACCCTGCGAAGCTATCTGACGCCAGACTTTGGCGGTTATCGTTCGGGAGGTGGAGGCGGAGACTACCCATTCAAACTCGTCTGGCCTCTGGTCGCCAGAATGATTGCCGCCTAGCGGTGGCAATAGACACGGCATCGCCGGGCAACATCCGCCCCACTAAGGCCGTCCTCGTCATCGTCGCCCACACGGACGATATTGCCGGAGGACGTCTGAACTAGCGCGGGGCGGCTCCGTCAGCCAGATCAGTCGCCAGCGGCGGACGGACTGCGTTTGCCGGATCCGGTCGCGGCGAACGAAGCCTCGCCGTTGCCGCTCCTCGGCTCGTCGTCAAGCAGGCCTCGCTTCTCCGCCTCCAGAAACGCTCGCACCACTTCGGGGTCGAACTGACTGTTAGCGTTACGGACGATCTCTTCGATCGCCTTCCGATGCGGCAGCGCCTTGCGATAGGGCCGGTGGGAGGTCATGGCTTCGTAGGCGTCCACCACGGCGTATATGCGGGCGCCCAGAGGGATCTCTGCGCCCTTCAGGCCGCGAGGGTAGCCGCGGCCGTCGTAGCGCTCGTGGTGAGCGTGGATCACCTCCGCGGCGTCGCGCAGGAAGTCGATCTCGTTGATGATCTGGTGGCCTAGCTCCGGGTGACGCTTCATCTCCACCCATTCGGAGTCGTCCAGCGGTCCGGGCTTGGCGAGGACGGCGTCGGCGACGCCGATCTTGCCGATATCGTGGAGGATCGCCGCCTTTTCGATCTGGCGCATCTGTTCCTTGCGCAACCCCATCTGCCAGGCCACGACGGAAGCGATCTCGGCGATGCGCCGGGCGCGGCCCTGGGTTACGTTGTCATGCAGGTCCAGGGCGGCGCACAGGACGGCAACGATTGAGTTGTAGCTGGACTTCAGCTCGTCCGTGCGGTTCTGCAGGTTGGCCTCCTGATGGCTAATGGCGTTTGATCTGCGGCGGACCAGGATCACCAGAACCAGGTAGAGGGCCCCTAAGACAGCGGCCAGTGAGATGAAGACGCTCCTCTCAATGTTCCTTATGTGACTGGCGATGGGGGTGAAGTCGCGGTACACCTCTGCCACGCCTATGGCCTGGGTGGAGTCGATTTCTGTAAGGGGTACGCCTATCCGAGCCAACTCAGTGTATGAATCCAGGCCGGGCTCTCCCAGTGAGGAGGGCTTCCCTGTCTCACTGACGACCTCGCCCTGAAGCGCGGCCTGGGTTGGGACGCGCTCAACAAGCGTCTCGCCGGAGGCTGCCTCGGCGCTGGAGTACACGAGGACGCCGTCGCTGTTGAAGACGTTGAGGCGCACCGTACGCGAGCTGAGGACCCCTTGCTGCACCGCAGTCTCAAAAGCGGCCAGATCAGTGCCCTCCAGCGGCGCAGCCAACATCTCCGGGTTCAGGTTGCGGGCGATGTACGGTCCTACCAACTCTGTCACCTCGGTCTCCGAGTCGTTCAGAGCCGTGGCTCGGATGTCGGACGCGAGGAAGCGGGTGACGGCGAAGCCCGCCGCAAGGAAGAGGACGAGGGCAACCAGGGCGAACACGACCGTGAACTCCAGGAAGAGCGTTCTCTTGCGGTCCCGGGCTGCCGACCTGCTGACGCCAGCGAGCGCCGCCAGCTTGCCTATCATTGCCTGTGCTGCCATCGCTTTTCTCTCTTCGCTAATTCCAGCTGAGATCCTCGGGACCGGAATCATCCCTAAGTGTTTGCTGAGGCACGGACGTTGCCGATTGTGGCAGGCGCCGCCCGACCTTGTTGGCGTACATATCGGCGTCAGCCCAGTGCATCATCTCGTCTACGTCTTCGCCGCCCCAAGGGTATCCGGAGACGCCTATGGAGACGTTGAGCAGCACGCGCACACCTTCGTGCTCGTACATGGGGATCTCCTCCAGCTCTTCCCAGAGGCGCTGAGCAAGAGCGTACGCTCCGCGCTTGTCCGTGTCCGGCATGAGCACTGCGAACTCGTCGCCGCCCAGGCGGGCGGGGACATCGTTGGTGCGGATGTGCTTATCGATAACCTTGGCCAGATTGGCGATTATGATATCGCCCACGGCATGGCCGTACTCGTCGTTTATCTTCTTTAAGCCGTCGATGTCCAGGGCTACGAGAGCCAGCGTCTGCTTGCTGGTGCGGGCGCGCGCCAGCCCCTCTTGAAAGCGTTCGTAGAAGTAGCGCCGGTTGTAAAGCTCCGTCAGCTCGTCGTGCGATGCCATCTTTTCAAGCTCTATCGAGCGCAGGATGAGTCGCCCCTGGTATCCACGCAGCAGGTCCACGTGCGTTATATGGATGTAGCGGGCAGTGGCGATCCCAAACAGGACAGGCAGGCAGACTAGTATGGGGTAGATGATGTACTGCCATTGCTGGACGGCCTCTGTGAGTATGAAGAAGGTTGCGGCCCATCCCGCCAGAGCGAGCGTAATGAAGATGCTCACCCAGGCGATGCGGCCGATCCGCTCCTCGTCCCGTGCCAGCGGCTCTTCCGATGATACGTCTGCCCCGAGCTGTGTTATCGTGCTCATCCTACGCCTTAATGTGGATTGCCTTCGTCATCCATACTCTTCACCCTTTCGAGCGAGTCGCCATTTTCGGTAGCTTGGGATTGACTGAGTCGCAACCGAATAACGTTCATTTCCATAAGGTAAGACGCGGCCCTTGGGGGGTAGTTACAGGAACGGCCGCTACTTTAGCGTGCGACTACGTTAAATACGACGCGGGCTAGCCTTGCGTCCTCTGGGGTGAACCCGCCGCCTGCCTGCCGACCCAGGGCAGGACCATCTGGGGTAGCTCCGTCACCCAGCCCCGGATGCGGGCTCATCCCACTTCTACCTCCAGTATGAGTACACCCGTCATCACCACGGTGCCGCACCGATCTGTTCGTTGGGCGTAATAGGGTGCGAGCGCCGGTGAGGGCTGTGAGCATACGCGTAGCGGATGCAGGTTGGCGGGGTATAATACACGGGCATCGCCGAATCCGCCCCAGATTGCTATCTGAAGGAGACCGCCGTGGAGCGTAGCCTGCGCCTTGAGGGACACATATCGGCGGAGGAGGTCCGCCGCAGCCCGTACCTCTACCTTCCCGTTCCCGTGCCGCCCCGCGCCTCGCGGCTGCACGTCTCCTACGAGTACTCGGATCCCGTGACCGCGCCCTTCGGCCTGGGGCCCGGTAACACCGTCGATATCGGCATCTTCGACCCCCGCGGCCACGACTTCATCGACGCCGCCGGCTTCCGCGGTTGGAGCGGCAGCGCCAAGCGCGAGTTCTTCATCGCCCCTCATGAGGCGACCCCCGGCTACATCCGCGGGCCGCTCTTCCCCGGCGACTGGCACGTTCTCCTGGGAATTGAGAAGGCGAACCCGGAGGGCGTGCGCTACGACGTGACGGTAAGCCTGACGCTGGACGAAGATGACCCACCCACGGCGGAGGCGCCGGCTGTACCGGCGGCGCAGCCAGCGCCTAAAGCTAAAGGCCGCAGCCGTTGGGTGAAGGGCGATCTCCACTGCCACACCGTCCACTCAGACGGGCTCAACACGGTGGACGAGATCGTGACCAACGCCATCGAGCGCGGCCTTGATTTTCTGGCGGTGACCGATCACAACACCAACACCCACCACGAGGATCTGGCGCGGCTTGCCCACCTGCCGATCACTCTCATCCCCGGCGAGGAGGTGACCACGTACTGGGGCCACGCCAACATGTGGGGCCTGCGGGAGTGGGTCGACTTTCGCTGCGCGGACTCGGAGTCTATGCAGGCGGTGCAGAGGTTCGTGCTTCAGAGAGGCGGTCTCATCTCCATGAACCACCCCAAGAGCGTGGGCCCGCCCTGGCTGTTTGAGGGCTGGAACGGCTACCCCTGTATGGAGGTGTGGCAGGCGCCCTGGCGCTTCTACAACTGGGAGTCGCTGGAGCGCTGGGATAACCTGCTGCGCGGCGGCGAGCGTGTCATCGCCGTGGGCGGCTCCGACGTCCACTCCATCCCGCCGAAGCCGCCGCGGCACCCGCACGGCCTGGGCAATCCCTGCACCTGGGTCTATGCCGAGGGCGGCCCATCCGAGGAGAGTATCCTGGAAGGCATCCGCGAGGGTCACGTGTTCATCACGGATGACCCCAACGGCGCCCAGCTCGTCCTGACGGCGGACGCCGACGGCGACGGCAAGTTTGAGGCGATGATGGGTGACACGGTTGAGGCGGCCGAGGGGCGGCAAGTATCCTTCCGTGTCTGGACGAACGGCGGCAGCGACCGTCGGCTGTGGATCATCTGCGACGGCCTCCCCCTGGACGTGATACCGCTGGACGGCCCGGAGGCGACGCATTCGTTCTCGCTGGAGCTCTCCGGTCGCAGCTATGTGAGGGCGGAGCTTCGGGGCTTCCGCGGCCGGCCGGAACGGGGCGAGGTGGTGTGGGCGATGACGAACCCAATCTGGCTGAAGACCAGTTGACAGATATCGCAGGCTGAAATGCGGATTCTCTTCTTCCAGGGGTTTGTCTCGCCGGATATGGAGCACGAGGCCAGCGACGCCATCGGCTACGGCATCACCTCGGCGGAGGCGATCGTTGCGGGGCTGTCGGCGCGCGGAATTGAGGTTGTGCCGGTGCAGCCGCCGCCGCGCGAATCGTTCGACCCGGAGAGGCGGCGGCTCTCCTGGATCC
>CAJXNA010000160.1 GCA_913056415.1 uncultured Chloroflexota bacterium
CGTCTGTACGCCTGTAGGTTACTCGCGTCCACAGACTTATCCGGAGGAATGGAATCGCCGGAGTAGACATAGACGCCAACCACTAGTGGGGTATCCTTGGCTACGTCAGCCACCACGACGTTCATGCCATCGAGCTCGATCTGTTCGATGTAGGCAGGAACTGACGGGTAAGTGTGCATGCTGATTTCGTTCGCCAGGTCTTCCAAGGTCTTCTCTCCCACCTGGACCCCTTTGACGCTGCCGTCGTCGCGTACTCCAAAGAAAACTCTGCCTCCCGCGCTATTCGCAAAGGCCACCGCGGTCTGAATGCCCTCCTTACGACGTGCGCTCCCTAGTGACTCCTTGAACTCAACGGCCTGTCCTTCCTCAACCTTGTCACCTTCCTCAGTGGCAAGGAGTCCGTCGATCAATGTCCATCTCATGGATTACGTCACATCTCCAGGAAGTTGCGCAGGATGTCGTGGCCGACCTCGGTGAGGATGGACTCGGGGTGGAACTGCACCCCCTCGATCGGGTGGCGGCGGTGGCGCACGGCCATGATGACGCCGCTGTCAGACTCGGCGGTGACCTCCAGCTCGTCCTCGGGGAAGCCCTCGCGCTGGATGGCGAGCGAGTGGTAGCGGATCGCCTCGAACGGGTCGGGGAGGCCGCGGAGGACGCCTTCGCCTTTGTGGTGGATCATGGAGGTCTTGCCGTGACGGATCTCACCCGCGCCGGCGACGGTACCGCCGAAGGCGACGCCGATGGACTGGAGGCCGAGGCAGACGCCGAGGATGGGCGTCTTACCGGCGAAGTGGCGGACGAGGGGGACGCTGACGCCGGCCTCCTTGGGCGTGCAGGGCCCGGGGGAGATGACGATGCGCTCCGGGGACATCGCCTCCAGCTCCTCGACTGTGGCTTGATCGTTGCGCACCACCTCAACCTGGGCGCCGAGCTCGCCGAGGTACTGGTAGAGGTTGTAGGTGAAGCTGTCGTAGTTATCGAGGAGGAGGATCATCGGCTTCCTGCCTTGTTGATATCGTCTTCCGTCAGATCGAGGTCCTTGAGCATCTTTCGAAATGTGCCTTCCGCGATGTCTCCTGAGTGTCGGGGAATGACGGTGTAAAGCTTCTTCTCTGGATGCCACCAGATTTCGTGGCTACCTTTGGCCTGGCGACGAAACTGGTAGCCGAGACGTCGGAGTTTGCGAACAAGCTCACGGTATCGCACTAGCCGGCGATGGTGACCAAAACCTCACCGCGCACAACCGTTTGCGAATCCGCCTGTGCCAGCTCCGGCGGGATGGGCAGGCCGTCCTCAAGTCGTAGCTCGAGCAGCTGACGGGCGACGTCCTGGAGGTTTTCGATCGCCTCAGCGATGGTGTCGCCCTCGGCGTGGCAGCCTTGTATGGCCGTGCAAACGGCGAGGTACCGCTCCGTTTCCAGCGGCTGTACCTCAATCGGCAAGCGGTAAGAAGTCATGGCCCTTCCAGTCTAGCATCTCAGTAGCCCAGGCTGCCGCTGGGAACAGCCTCTTCGATAAGCTCCGCCTGGTCGATGGCGCGGAGCATGGCGCGCGCCTTGTTCTGCGATTCCATGTGCTCCAGCTCCGGCACGCTATCGAAGACGATGCCGCCGGCGGCCTGGGCGTGGGCGAGGCCGTCCTTCATGACGATGGTGCGGATGGCGAGGGCGGTATCCAGGTTGCCGGAGAGGTCGAAGTAGCCGACGGCGCCGGCGTAAGGGCCACGGCGGTCGCTCTCCAGTTCGGCGATGATCTCCATGGCGCGGATCTTGGGCGCTCCGGTGACGGTGCCGGCGGGGAAGCAGGCGCGAAGGGCGTCGTAGGAGGTGAGCTCCGGCTTGAGCCGGCCGACGACGTGGGAGACGAGGTGCATCACGTGGGAGTACTTCTCCACGGCCAGCAGTTCCGTAACCGCGACGCTGCCGGGCTGGGCGATACGGCCGACATCGTTGCGGGAGAGGTCGACCAGCATGATGTGCTCGGCGCGCTCCTTCTCGTCGCTGGTGAGCTCCTCCTCCATACGCCGCTCGTCCTCGGCATCGCGGCCGCGGCGGCGGGTGCCGGCGATGGGGTGGTTCTCGACCAGGCCATCCTCGACCCGCACGAGCATCTCCGGGGAGGCGCCGATGATGTGAGCATCGCCCATGGCCAGGTAGTACATGTAGGGCGAGGGGTTGACGGTTCGCAGCGCGCGGTAGACGGAGAAGGGATGGGCGTGGGTGGGCCGCTGGAAGCGCTGGGAGATCTGCACCTGGTAGATATCCCCGGCGACTATGTACTCCTTGCAGCGCTCCACCTTGCGCAGGAACTCCTCCTTCTCCGTGTTGGAGGTGGTAGTCTGCTGACGTGCGGGTGCCGGCTCGATGGGGTAGGGAAGGGTGGGGAGGGGCCGGGCCAGCCGCTCCACCAGCTCGTCGATGCGCCAGCAGGCCTGGCGGTAGGCGGCCTCGACGTCGCCGTCCAGGCGGCAGTGGGAGACGACCTTGATGGTGTGCTTGAGGTGGTCGAACACGAGGATCGTATCGGTGAACATGAACAGCGCCTCGGGGAAGGCCTGGGGGTCGGCGCGGGGAACGGGGATACGCGGCTCGAAGTGGCGCGCGACCTCGTAGGCGAGGAAGCCGACGGCGCCGCCGGTGAAGCGGGGCAGACCGTTCTGGATGTGCGCCAGCTTGAACTGCGACAGCTCACGCTCGATCTCGAGGAGGGGGTCCGAGCCCTCGTTGGGCTTGGCATAGGGGCCGGAGCGGAGGACGCGGTAGGGCTCGGTGCCGATGAAGCTGTAGCGGGCGAGCCGCTCGCCGCCCTCGACGGACTCCAGGAGGAAAGAGTGGTCGCCGCGGGCCACCTTCAGGAACGCCGATACGGGCGTCTCCAGGTCGGCGGCCACGTCGCGGTAGACGGGGGCGAGGTTGGCGTCGGGTTGTGTTGTCTTTAGGGCTTGTATATCTGGTAGCGAGGGAGTGTACATAGCGAGAACCTAGAACCGAGAACCTAGAACCTACTGGGGCTAGCGTAGTCCTCCACTGAATAGGGCGAGGGCTCTTCACGAACACGCTTCTTGGACTGTTCGAGGCGTTCCAGCTGAAGTATCTTGGCCGTTAGCATGCGGATGAGCTCGTCGCAGGATGCATGGAGACGCTGTTCGACTTCAGAGTCTGCATAGCCGGCTCTGCGGAGGAGGTCGAGCCAACCATCCGTCTCGCAAGCGGAGCCTTTGGCAATAGAAAGATGATTCCGGTGAGCGGGCAAGGTGAACCGGCCGTGCCCTTCCGCGACGTTGGCCCCAACAGAACTGGAGGAAGCCACAATTTGCCGAGCGATGACTTGGGCCGCCGGATCACGGGGCAGTTGGGCCACAATCTTGATGATCTCTAGAGTCAAATCTTGGGCCTTTTGCCAGAGTAGCAAGTTTCGGTAGGAGTAACGCTGGTTCTGGGTTCTGGGTTCTTGGTTCTTTTCCATTTCAGCCCCCCACCTTCACCGTGGTGGAATCGCGGAAGTAGGTCAGGCCCATCGCTTCACGAGCCTCGGCCAAGGTGCGCTGACACTCCTCCCGCGCCCGCGCCGAGCCTTCACGGATGATACCGTCGATCAGGTCCGGCTGTGACTCGAAGGCGGCGCGGCGCTCGCGGATGGGGTCGAGGAAGCGGTTGATGGCGGCAGCGAGCCGCTTCTTCACCTCCACATCGCCCACCTTGCCCTTGCGGTAGCGTTCCTTGAGCTCGTCGACCTCCGCCGTGTCGTCGTTGAAGGCATCGTGATACAGGAACAGGGGGTTGCCCTCGACGCGGCCGGGGATGTCGGCGCGGATGCGGGCCGGGTCCGTGTACATGGATCGCACCCGCTTCTCCACCGTCTTGGCGTCGTCCGAGAGGAGGATGACGTTGCCGATGGACTTGCTGGCCTTGGCCTGGCCGTCGGTGCCTACCAGCATGGGGCCTATGGGGGCGTCCGGCTCCGGGAAGACGGGGGCGTAGGTGGCGTTGAAGCGACGCGCTATCTCGCGGGTGAGCTCAACGTGGGAGGCCTGGTCGCGGCTGACGGGGACGACGTCGCCCTTCACCATGAGGATGTCGGCGGCCTGGAGGATGGGGTAGGAGAGGAGGGCCATGGAGGCCGTCTCCAGTTTCAGGTCGCGTACCATCTCCTTCAGCGAGGGGATGCGCTGGGCGCGGGGCACGCCGACAAGGGGCATGAACAGCCAGAAAAGCTCCAGCACCTCCGGCACGAGCGACTGGAGGTAGATGGTGGTCTTCTTGGGGTCTAGGCCCACGGAGAGGTAGTCCAACACCACCTCGCGGATGTTGTCCCCAATCTCGTCCAGGCGCTCGTTGCGGGTGGTGAGGACGTGGAGGTCGGCGAGGAGGACGAAGCACTCCAGCTTTTCCTGGAGCTCGACCCGCATCTTCAGGGAGCCAACGTAGTGGCCGAGGTGCAGCGGCCCGGTGGGCCGGTCGCCGGTCAGCATGCGTTTCCACGTCGGCTTCATCTGCGAGCCTGGCTGTTTCACTTTGCGTCACCTCACTCCCACGTTGGTAACCAGGGAACCTTGGCCACCGATCTCCCGCAAAATAAAAACCCCTCGCCTTAGGGGCGAGGGGTCTCTCGCGGTGCCACCCTAGTTGTCCGCCTGCGGCGGACATCTCGTTGCACCCCGACGTATCGGGGCTGGGCCTGTAACGGTGCCCTGTCCGGTCGCGCCTACTTGGGCGGGCGACCTGAAGGTCGCCCCTACATTCAGTTTCCGTTCGGGCGACGGCTCCCGGGTCCATTCGGTCGCTGCGCCGGCGGCGGGATCTCACCTTACCCATAACGGGCAGGCCCGCCTCTCTGGGCCCCGCTCTGCGACGTACTGCTCCCGTTCGCAGCCGATGATTATTCGATTGTGGCAGGTAGTGTAGCAGGGGGCAGGGGAGGGTGTCAACGGCGGCGGCGCCTCTCGATTCATGCCTTTATACGCCATCACACCCTGAAGGGTATGGCATCAACCAACGGAATGCGTTTCAGCGGCTACAGCCGCACGGGCTCGCGGCCCTTGCGGACACGCTCGGCGGCGAGGATG
>CAJXNA010000161.1 GCA_913056415.1 uncultured Chloroflexota bacterium
TAGGTGCCCAGCACCATCAGGCGGCCGCCGCGCAGCTCCCGCGCCAGGAACTGCAGCAGCAGCAGCGACGGCTTATCCGCCCAGTGAAGGTCGTCCAGAACCAGGACGATCGGCTGTCTCTTGGATGCGTTTTTCAGGAAGGTAGTGATTGAGTCGAACAATCGGAAGCGGGCCTGCTCCGGCTCCAGCGCCGGCGGCTCGGGCAGCCCCGGCAGCCGCTCCTTCACCTCCGACACCACCTGGGCGATGTCGGCGGCGCCCGGCCCCATCTCCGACATCAGCTCTTTCGGGTCCCGCTCGTGGACGTAGGAGCGGATGAGCTGTACCCAGGGCCAGTAGGCGGGGGCGCCCTCGCCCTCGTAGCAGCGGCCCCACAGCACCTGAGCGTTGCGCAGGCCGGCGTAGGTGGCGAACTCTTCCGACGTGCGCGTCTTGCCGATCCCCGGCTCACCCACCAGCATCAGCAGGCGACCCCGGCCGGAGAGGGCGTCCTCCAGCCCGGCCGCAGCTCGTCCATCTCCTTCTCGCGCCCAACGAAGACGCCGCCGGCCAGTCGGTCTAGGGGGTTCGCTTCTTCCTCGACCGCTCGCTCAGCTACCGTCGAGGCTGTCTCCACGACCGCCTTCAGCACATCCAGCACGGCGGCCGCGCTCTCCGGCCGTTCGTCGGGGTTCTTGGCGAGGAGGCGCATGATAAGGGCCTCCAGGGCCCGCGGCACCTCCGGGTTATGCCAGGTGGGGGCTACCGGTGCCGTGTTGATGTGCTGGGAGATGATCGCCACCGTGTCGTCGCCCAGGAAAGGCGGCCGGCCGGTCACCATCTCGTAGAAGACACAGCCCCACGAGTATAGGTCGGAGCGGGCGTCCGCCTCGCGGCCCAGCGCCTGCTCCGGTGGCATGTAGGCCACCGTGCCCAGCATCATGCCGGCGATGGTGACCCGAGAGCGGTCCACCGCCATGGCGAGGCCGAAGTCCCCCAGCTTGGCGGTCTGAGCCTGCCCTGAGGCTGCCGAAGGGGCCTCGGTGAGCCAGATGTTCCCCGGCTTCAGGTCGCGGTGGATGATCCCCCGGCTGTGGGCGTGCTCCAACGCCTGGCGGATCTGGTTAGCGATGAGGACTGCTTGGTTTATGGACAGGCGGTGGTTCTCGGCCCGCTGCAGCAGCCCCTCCAGGTCGCCGCCGGCCATGTACTGGCTGACGATGTAGGGCTGGCCGTTCTCGTCGCCGACGTCGTGGATCGTCACGATGTGGGGATGGTCCCCTAGACGGCCCATCGCCTGCGCCTCGCGGCGTACCCGGACTAGGCCGGCCTCGTCCAGCCCCTCGGTCTTGATCACGGCGATGGCTACGTCGCGGTCCAGCTTGCTGTCGTGGGCCAGGTAGACGCGCTTGCGGCCGCCCTCGCCCAGGAAGCGCTGCACCTGGTAGCGGCCGCCGGCGAAGGCCGCGGGCAGCGCCGGAGCGGGCTGCGGTGTGGGCGTGCGGGACGGCGATGGGGTCTCGGTTAGGGAAGCGCCGCACTTGCCGCAGAACTTTTCCTCCGGCTCATTCTGCGTGCCGCAGGAGTTGCAGGTGAGCGCGAGGCTGCCACCGCACTCAGCGCAATAGAGGCGGCCCGGGCGATTCTCGTGGCTGCATGATGGGCAGAGCACCGTTCCCTCCGGTCTCGCTATCTCAGAGCAAGCCAATGGTGCGCGAAAGTCGGCGAGTTGTCAATGCTACAAGGCACTGAGTTCCGCCCGCTCCGGACGGACCCGCCAGGGCCCGCCGCCGACCAGTGTATCCGATTTTAGGGATTACGTAGCGGCGGTGTCAGCGGCGCTGGTCGCCCAACGGGAGCTGGCCCAGATGAACATCAGCGCAACCAGCATCACGGCAAAGCCCAGCGCCGTCAGCGCCAGGTAGTTGCGTATGGGCACCCACATAGCCTCCACGCCCAACTCCAGGAGGCCGTAGACGAACGGGTCGGCCTCTTCCTGGGCAGTCCGAAACACGAAGCGAACGCCCACAGCCGCTGCCAGCAAGGGGAGCGCCGCCGCTATCGTCGCCGCGCTGAGGGCGACCAGCCGCCCCCATGAGCGAACCGACGCCACGAGCAGCGCGGCCAGCACCGCCGAAAGCAAGCCCAGCACTACCGCCGCGATCACCATACGGTCATGGTTCTCGTCCATTATCAACCCCAGGCCGCGCTTCAATGCGCCGGCAACTGAGATCGTCTCGATCCTCTGGTCACCATCATCGTCCGCGCCCGCCCAGGCCGACATCCCCTCCCGGTAGAGCGTGGCCCCCGCCTCACTCAGGATACGCTCTCGCAGAGCCGTTCCGTCCAGCGCGAGAGCGTCGTCGCGAGGAATGTCCACCGGAATCGGAAAATCTGGCACGCGAACTGGATCCGCGTCTCCTTCCCGCGCCTCCTCTTCCAGAGCGGCCTGCAGATCGGGCAGGATCGCATCTATGTTGGTGCTCACAGCGACGCTCCTACGAAGGATGCGCTCACCAACGCTCTGAGAGCTGAGCTGAACGGCGGTGACAGCCAGGAATAGCAGCGTAAGCATCACCGCCAGGGAAGCGCCGATCAGCCATTGAGAGGCGGCCAGAAGCAGCGGCTTTAGAGTGGAGCCGTTCTCGGCGGACGGCGCGGTCACGGCACCTCCACCACTACCGTCCCGGCCAAGTGATCGTGGAGAGCACGACGCTCGCGGTCGAACAGGGCGATGACGAGGCCCAGGAACAGCGGCGCCACCGAAGCCGCGTAGCCCAGCAGGCGCAGGGCGGACCGGCTGAGAGAGACCCGCCCATTGGCACGGGTGAGAAGTTTGATGTGCACGGCCATCATGCCGATGGTCTGACCCCTCCAGCTCCAGAGGAGCACGAAGTACAGAGCAGAGAAGGGTATGAACGCCAGGATGAAGGCTATCCAGACATAGACCGCGGAGTCTGGTGGGTCGACCTTGCCAAAGTCGCTGCGCAGCAAGGTTTGCAGGCCACCGGCGGCAACAAACAGCATGAGGAAAGAGACGAGGACGATAACATCCAGGATAAACGCCACGATGCGGAGTTGTAGGCCGGCGTAAGCAAGGGGCGCAAGCTGCCCGCCTGCGGCGTGGGTGGCAGCCCGTTGGGTTGGTGCCATTGTCAAGCGGGATTATAGCACGCTGCCCTAACTGGGTTAAGGCGGATGAAGCCTGCCCTAACCGCCGGGGAGAAGCGCCCGCAGCATTTGCAGAGAGGCGAGCGGACGGCGGAGCGATAGACGCACCAGCGGTCACAGCGCAGGCAGGCTGTGCGCCAGGCGCAGGATCACCCGCGAGGGGTAATCGATATCGGCGTGGCGGTCGATGAGCGGTTGGAGCGCCTCGTGTCCAAGAGCGGCTACCAGGCGGTCGACATCGCTATCGCTGAGGCCGAGTCCGAAGCGGCGGATGCGCGAGCTTCGGGTCAGCTCTCGGCCGATCTCGGACTTCCAGGCCCGTTCGTAGCCGCGCAGGCCGGCTGCGGTAGTATCGTCGGCGGCCAGGGCGGCCGCGGCGGCCGCCGCGGCGTGGCGGCCGGCCACCAGGCCGGTGTAGATGCCGCCGCCGGAGAACGGCTTCACCTGACCGGCGGCGTCCCCCACCAGGAGAACGTTATCGGCGTAGCTGCGGGGGGCGAAGCCCAGGGGGATAGTGCCACCGTACATGCGGTACACCTTCATGCCCCGGAACAGGCGCGGAAAGGCGTCCGCGAGCCGCCTGTAGCAGTAGATCGGTTTATCCGAAGCGTCGCAGCCGATACCCACACGCACACCGTCGCCGCCGGTAGGGATGATCCAGCCGAACCAGCTGGGGGCCAGGCGATGACCGACAAATACGTGCACAAAGTCCTCCCGTGGCACCGTCAGACGACCCTCTATGCCGAGGCCGTAGACTCGCTCCCGCGGCGCCGACAGTCCCAACGTGCGGGCCACACGAGAGTGGGCGCCGTCCGCGCCCAGCACCAGCCGGGCGGAGAGTTGGAGGTCGCGACCGTCGCGCTGGCAGTGGAGGCGAACACCCCCGTTCTCCCGCTCGGCCTGTACCAGCCGCGCCCTTAGAAGCTCGGCGCCGTTGGTCTGGGCCTGCTCGCAGAGCAGCTCGTCCAGGCGCACGCGGTCTATCACCAGAGCGCGGGTCTCGCCACCGCCTAACGCCAGAGCGCCGCCGCCGGCGGTGTGGATGTAGGCGCCGGTTACGCGGTTAGCCACTATCTGCTCCTCGACGCCCGCCTCTTCCAGCGTGCGCCGGCTGATCAGCCCGGAGCAGTGGGACGGCACGCCGATGCGCCGGTGCTCCTCCAGGAGCGCGACCCGCAGGCCGGCCTTCGCCAGGTTCCGCGCTGAGCGGGACCCAGCCGGCCCGGCGCCGACTACCGCGACATCGTAGTCGTACCTCGTAGCAACGCCTCCTCTACTTGGGCAAGTGTAGCCAACGTAAGACCCACGGCGCCTATTATAGAGGCCGTGTTCCGTATGGCCTACCCCGAGAGGAAGCGATAACGCGTCTGAACCGGAAGTCGCCGCCGTGGCGCTTCGCTTATGCTGGGATGGTCAGCACCTGTCCCGGCTGGATCAGGTCCGGGTCCGGGCCGATCAGCTTCTTATTAGCCTCGTACAGGGGCCGCCAGTCGCCTATGCCGAGACCGGCGGCGATGGCGGACAGAGTATCGCCGGAGCGGACGGTATAGGTGCGCGCCTGCCTGCGGGTGCGCTTTGGGGCTTTGGCCACGCTGGTCTTTAGAACGGCGACATCCGCCTCCAGGCTGGCCACGCGGCCCGCCAGGGCGGCGTGGGCGCCGCTGAGCTGCTGGAACTCCAAACTGGACATCTCTACCTCCTCTGCTGGGGCTTCCCGCCCGTCCGGGGGCGCGGCCCGCACCGCAGTGCCCCCCCAGATCAACGTCATGGGGACGATGATCCTTGTGACCACGGTCGCGCTCGTCGGCCTAAGCCTGCTCATTCAGCGTCGACGCGCGTAGAGTCCGTTTGCTCCTGCTGCGTGTGGCGGTTCGAGTGATCGCCATCGCTCACCCACGGAATGACTGTCCGCGC
>CAJXNA010000162.1 GCA_913056415.1 uncultured Chloroflexota bacterium
CTCCAGGCAAAGCTCGACCGGCGCGGGCAGCAGCAGGGTCTCCTCTCCCCTAGCTCGATGGTGCCAGGCGCTGGGTGCTTCTCACGTAGCCATGTAGATAGTTGCTCACGCGTGAAGTCTCCAAAGACCCCTCTCATTCTTCGCACGCATCGTTTCGACGACTTCCCTAGCACGCTGGCCTGCCAGGTACCGCTTCGCGATTTCGAGGAAGTCCTGAATCGGTTTCATGTGGTCTCGGCGATACTGCCGCTGTGCTTTCCTCTGATCATCTTCGACTCTCCGCGTGGCCTGGCTCTCCTCTGACTCTCGGTTGGCGCTCGTAGTCCAGCGGTGGGTGAAGTAAGCGGTGACTAGGCCGATGAGACCCCCGGCCCCGGCGGTTGCAACGGATAGAAGCGCAGCTTCCCACCATTCAAGCATTTTCAGCCATCGCCCCTAGGTACTCGATCCAGTTGGGTAATCGCACGGAGCCATTCTAACCCCTTCGGCCTGAACGGGCCACGGCTGTCAACGGGGGCGGTGCCGCGCTGCTGTTGGCGTGACGGGCGGTCGTTCGACATGTTAGTGCTGGGGCGGCCCACCCGTTTACCAGGATAGATAAGCGTTCGGGGCACGGCAACTAACCGCGCCCCGAATGCTCTGTGAGGCCTAGGGGGCCTAGCGCCCGGCTTGTCCAGCGCTCCGACCTCTCAGCCGGAGCTCATTTGAGGGCGACCTCGGTCTCGCTCAGGAGCCGTGGCCTCAGTTGTTTTCAGGCTCGCTCGGCGCGCTACGAACCTTTCACGGTATCCCCGTAGCCATCGCCACATGTATAACCTCGCAGGGCGGCGAATGTTACAGTGACGGCTCAATAAGGGAATACGTCTCGAAGCTCGAAGCGGGGGCCGTCCTTGCAGACCAGCTTCACCCCGCGGCGAGCGAAGACCGCACAGCCGTAGCAGACACCGGTGCCGCAGCCCATGCGCTCTTCCAGCAGCGCCTGGACCGGCTTGCGGGTGCGGGCCTCCCTCAGCACCCCAGACATGGAGCGAAACATGGCGTTGGGCCCGCAGGCGAAGAGCTGATCGGCCCAGGGGAGGTGATCCGCAAGAAGGTCGGTTACGAGGCCGTGGTGGCCGGCCGAGCCGTCGTCGGTGGCGGAGAGCAGCTCGACCTCCTTCGGGAGAAGCTTCGTGGGGTAGAGCTTGGAGACGGTGCGAGCGCCCTGGAGCAGCGTTACGGCTTTGCCCCGCTTGATCGCCTCGTCAGCCAGGACGATGAGCGCCGCGACGCCGAGCCCGCCGGCGACCAGGAGCAGGTTCTGCGCATCGCGTTTGACGGCGTAGCCTCTACCCAGGGGCCCGAACAACGTCAGCTGGTCGCCGGCCTGGCGCTGGGAGAGCCAGGCCGTCCCACGCCCGCGGACGTCGTAGAGGATGGCAAACTGACGTTCGTCGTCATTATCGCGGAAGCGGTGGAAGCTCATGGGCCTCGGGAGCAGCGGGTCGTAACCGTCAGCGCAGTGGATCATGAGGAAGCGCCCCGGCGAGGCGCCGCGGGCTATGGGCGGGCAGGAGAACCACATGAGGAACGTGTCCTCGTACACCTGCTCGTGGGAGAGGATGCGGGCGGTCTCCAGCTTCACGGCGAAAGGTAGTCTCGCAGGGGCTGGACGGTGAAGTGGCGGTCGCCGCCGGCGAGGGCGGAGACGGCGGCGGCAGCGGTATCGATGGAGGTGAACGAGGGGATGCGGCGCTCGGCGGCGGCGCGGCGGATCTGAAAGCCGTCGCGCAGGGTGGCTGCCTGACCGCCCTGCGGCGTGTTGATTACCACGTCCACCAGCCCCTCGCGGATGATGTCGACGACGTTCGGGTGGCCTTCGTCCAACCGCTTTGGCACCTGCTCGACGGTCAGGTTGATGGCCCTGAGCATGGCCGCCGTGCCCTCCGTCGCATAAATGCGATAGCCGCACTCGGCCAGGCTGCGCACGACTGGAAGGGCCTCCGGCTTGGTGCGGTCGGCGAGGCTGAGGAGGATAGAGCCGCGGCTGGGCATCGCCAGATCGGAGGCGTGGAGCGCCTTGGCCAGGGCGGACTCGAAGGTGTAGTCCACGCCCATCACCTCGCCGGTAGACTTCATCTCCGGGCCGAGGTAGGTATCGACGCCGATCAGCTTGGACATGGAGAAGACCGGCGCCTTGACCGCCACGAGCTTACGCTTGGGCCAAAGCCCCGGCTGGTAGCCTAGCTCCGCCAGCGTCTTGCCCAGCATAACCTGGATGGCGAGGCGGACCATGGGGACACCGGTCACCTTAGAGATGAACGGTATCGTGCGGCTGGCGCGGGGGTTCAGCTCCAGGACGTACACGGTCGAGCTCCCGCCATCTCCGCCTGAGGGGAGCTGACCACCGCGTTCGTCCGTGCCTGAGCGCATGATCACGTACTGGAGGTTCATCAGGCCGCGCACCTTGAGGGCGGCGCCGATGCGCTGGGTGTAGTCCACGATGGTGTTCACCTCGTCCATGGTGAGGCCAAGGGCAGGGTAGACCGCCATTGAATCGCCGGAGTGGACACCGGCGCGCTCAATGTGCTCCATGACGCCGGGGATGAGGGTGGACTCGCTGTCGCAGACGGCATCCACCTCCGCCTCCTTGCCTTCGAGGTACTTATCGATGAGGACGGGCTTACCTTCGCCGATAGCGACGGCTTCGGTGACATAACGTATAAGCTCGGTGGCGTTCTGGACGATCTCCATAGCACGGCCGCCGAGGACGTAGCTGGGCCGCACCAGCACCGGGTAGCCGATAAGCTGGGCGGTGCTGAGGGCGTCCTCTACGTTGCTGACAGCAGCGCCCGGCGGCTGGGGTATGCCCAGCCGCTGCATCAGGTCCTCGAACCGGGCGCGGTCCTCGGCGACGTCGATCACCTCAGCGCTGGAGCCGAGGATGGGCTGGTTGGCACGGTGGAGGAGCGCGGCCAGGTTTATCGCCGTCTGACCGCCGAACTGGACGATGGAGGGCGGCCCTTGACCGTTGAGCGACTCGTTCTCCAGCAGGTCACGCACCGCCTCCTCATCGAGCGGCTCGAAGTAGAGACGATCGCTGGTATCGAAGTCGGTGGAGACGGTCTCGGGGTTGGAGTTGACCATGATCGCCTTCAGGCCGGCCTCCTGGAGGGCCCAGGCGGCGTGCACGGAGCAGTAGTCGAACTCTATCCCCTGGCCGATGCGGATGGGCCCGCTGCCGATGACGAGCGCCCTGTCGCCCTCCAGCGGCGGCGCCTCATTCTCCTCGTCGTAGGTGCTGTAGAAGTAGGGCGTATCCGCCTCGAACTCGGCGGCGCAGGTGTCGACCATCTTGTACACGGGCCGCACGCCCCACTCACCGCGGAGGGCGCGCACCTGCTCCGGCAGCCGGTCGGCCAACGTGCCGATGACGGCGTCGGAGAGTCCGAGCCGTTTCGCCTCTCTCAGGAGCTGCGGGGCCAGCGGCTCGGAGAGGAGGCGCTGCTCCATCTGGACGATACGGCCTAGCTTGTGGATGAACCAGGGATCGATGCCGGAGACGTTGGAGAGCTTCTCCGGTGTGTGACCACGGCGCAGGGCCGCCAGCAGCGCCCACAACCGCTCGTCGGTGGGCTCGGCGATGCGGGAGGCGGGGTCGACATCGCCCCAGGTGGGGTCCTGCCACAATAAGGAGCGTCCGCCGAACTCCAGAGCGCGAAGCGCCTTGCCGAGGGCGGCCTCGAACGTGCGGTCGATCGCCATCACCTCGCCGGTGGACTTCATCTGGGTGCCCAGGCTGCGGTCGCCGAGGGGAAACTTGTCGAAGGGCCAGCGGGGGATCTTGACCACACAGTAGTCGAGGGCGGGCTCGAAGGCGGCGGTGGTCTGGCCGGTGACGCGGTTGGCGATCTCATCGAGGCGCTTGCCGGCGGCGATCTTGGCGGCGACGCGGGCGATGGGGTAGCCGGTAGCCTTGGAGGCGAGGGCGGAGCTGCGAGAGACGCGGGGGTTCACCTCGATGACGTAGTAGGGCGGCCGACCGTCCGGCGTCAGGGCCCAGTCCGCGATCTCCCGCCGCGGGGCGAGGGCGAACTGGATGTTGCAGCCGCCCTCGATGCCGAGGGCGCGGATGATCTTGAGCGAGGCGGAGCGCAGCATCTGGTACTCCTTATCGCTCAGCGTCTGGCTGGGCGCGACAACGATGCTGTCGCCGGTGTGAACGCCCATGGGGTCGAAGTTCTCCATGTTGCAGACGGTGATGCAGTTATCGGCGGCGTCACGCATCACCTCGTACTCGATCTCCTTCCAGCCCAGGAGACAGCGCTCCAGCAGCACCTGATCGATGGGCGAGGCGGCGAGGCCGGCGCGGACGATCGCCTCCAGGTCAGCAGTCGTGTGGGCTATGCCGCCGCCGGTGCCGCCCAGCGTATACGCGGGCCGCACGACGAGGGGCAGGCCGAGCTCCTTCGCCACGTCCTTCACCTCGGCGATGGAGGTGACGGCGGCGCTCTCGGGCAGCGGCTCCCCGATATCGGCGAGGAGTCGGCGGAACAGCTCGCGGTCCTCGGCCTGGCGGATCGTGTCGATGGGTGTGCCGAGAACGCGGACGCCGTACTGGTCGAGCACGCCGGAGTCGGCGAGGGCGACGGCGAGGTTGAGGCCGGTCTGGCCGCCCAGCGTGGGCAGGAGGCCGTCCGGCCGCTCGCGCTCGATGATGCGTTCGATCACTGACGGAACCAGGGGCTCGATATAGGTTGCGTCCGCGAATTCCGGGTCGGTCATTATGGTGGCGGGATTCGAGTTGACGAGTATTACGTGAAAGCCCTCTTCCTTTAGCGCTCGAAGGGCTTGAGTACCTGAATAGTCAAATTCACATGCCTGGCCGATCACTATGGGACCGGCGCCCAACACTAAGATCCGCTCTAGATCATCGCGTCTGGGCATTCACCATTTCGGAAGGCGACTCGGCGGCGGCGGCGACGTCCACGGTCGCAAGGAACGCGTCGAAGAAGATATCGTGAGCATCGTGAGGGCCGGGTGAGGCCTCGGGATGAAACTGGACCGAC
>CAJXNA010000163.1 GCA_913056415.1 uncultured Chloroflexota bacterium
TCGACCATGATGTCGGCGCGACCGGTGGCGACCAGTGCGTACCCGTAGCAGTCTCCCCAGGTCCTGGCCGCTGCCACCGCCGTCGCGAGGCGGCCCAGCGCCGCGGATCGGGCGGGGTCCTGCTCGGGCCGTAGCTCCGTGGTGAGGCACAGGGTAGCGCCGAGCTCGGAGGCGTTCGAGACCCGCGCCCGCTGGCCGCGCCAGTGGCAGCCTTCCCCCTTGGCGGCCGCAACCGTCTCGCCCAGCGCCGGGAGATGGATGACCCCGACCAGCGGCTCGTCCTCCCGTTCCATGCCGATAAGAACGCCATAGAGCGGTACGCCGTGGACGAAGGAGTAGGTGCCGTCGATCGGGTCGATGATCCACCGTCGCCGGGCCTGGGGCCGAGCCTCGCCGAACTCCTCGCCGACTATGCCATCGTTGGGAAACCGCGATTCGATCGCCTGCCGGATGTACGCCTCCGCCTCCCGGTCCGCGACCGTCACCGGTGAGGCATCGGCCTTCGTCTCCACGGCGAACCGTCCCTGGAAGTAGCGCAGGGTGATCTCGCCGGCCTTCTCCGCGAGGTCGACCGCGAATTCGAGCAGATCGCTGAGGGATTCCCCGGCCACTGTTAAGCTCCCCTACCCTGCTTCCACCTTCGCCATCACGCCAAGGTGGTCCGACGGGAACAGGCTGTCGTCGTCCGGATGAGGGGTATCGAACGCCAGCCCGGCCTCCAGGACGCGGGCCCCTGACACGAAGACGTAGTCCAGACAGCCCGGCGGCGAGGGGTCCCAGGTGTTCACCGGCGTCGGCCAGGTCTTCTCCGGCTCGCTGCCGTGGGCGGCCTCGTGCGCTGAAGCGAACCGGCCCTTCATCAGCGCCACCGTCGGCTCGTCGGGGTAGGCGTTGAAGTCCCCGACGACCACGGTGGCCGCCGCTCCCTGCCACGTGTCGACCCAGGCGAGCAGCCGCCTAGCCTCGGCAAGCCGCTGGTCCGATGCCGACGGCGGGAAGTGAAGGTGGGTGTTGTAGAAGTCCAGGGCCGCGCCATCTTCCAGCCGTATCCGGAGCCGCTGGGCCACATCCTCATGCTGGAGGTAATCAAGCCCTTCGTGCGCCTCCACCGGCAGCCGCGACATGACCGCCTGCGCCTGAGCATGCGCGTTCCGCCCCGGACGCGCCATATGGTAGACACGATAGTGGGTCGAGCCAGCCAGGCGATCGTTTGCGAGGCGGCAGATGGACATCCCCTGGTCGGTGGCCAGGTTCACCTCCTGGAGTCCGATTACGTCCGGCCGGAGTGCCGTAAGCTGGTCAAGTAGAAGCGGCAACCTTTCATCCCAGCGGCCGATATTGTTGAACAGGTTGAGGGTCGCCACTGTGACGATGCTCACCACGCGCCTCGCCGACTAACCGAGCGTCTGCCTCAGCGGCCGGGCGGCGACCTTTTCCAAGAAAGCCCGCAGGGCGGCGTTGAACAGCGCCGGGCGCTCCCACTGGGGGGAGTGGCCCGTCTCCGGTATCACTTCTACGGTAGCGCCGGGGATGAGCTGTGCCAGCTTCAGAGAGGCTTCGATCAGCAGGGGCACATCAAGGTCGCCGTAGATGATGAGTGTGGGCGTCTCGAGGGCGTGAGCCCTATCCTCTGTGCCCTCCCACGCTGTCAGGCCGTCCCAGGAGCCGATGAACGCGTCCACGGACATGCGCGAGAGGCGCTCCTTCGTCTCCTCTAGGCGCTCGGCCGGCATGTGGGGCGGCGGCGGCAGGGCCGGCTCCATATCGGCCACGGCGGCCATCCCCTTCGACTCCGCCATGTCGAAGCGGAGGTCACGCCACACCGCGATCGCCGGGTCAGCATTAAGGTTGAATGGCTGCGCCGTGTCGTGAAGCGTAAGCGAGAGCAGCTTCTGAGGGCTGCGGAGAGCGACCTCCTGGACGACGGAGCCACCCATGGAGTGGCCGAGCAGGTGGTAGCGGTCGAATCCGACGTGCTCTACCAGCGCCTCCACGTCGTGCGACATCTGCAGGACCGTGTAGACGGATCGATCCGGCGGCGCCTGCGACTGTCCGTGCCCTCGCAGATCGAGAACGAGGACGCGGTGCGTCCGTGAGAACTCCGAGATCTGGTGTCGCCAGTCGCTGATGTCGCCGGTGTAGCCGTGGACCATAACCAGCGGCTCGCCGGAGTCGCCGTGGAGTTCGTAGTACAGGTCAACGCCGTTGATCGCCACAGATGGCATGTTCCTCTCCTTCTCGTAGCTGGCTTAAGGTGGCGAGATGTCCCGCCCATTGTCCGCAGCCAGAACGGGCGGGGTCAAGCCCATACGCATCGCTCCCGCCGGATCGTGGGGCAAAGCCCCAGGTTAGCTTCCAGACGCTGCCCGACTGATTTACTGATGCCCCTACCCTACAATCCTCTGCGGGAGAAGAGAATATCGCACGCTGAGGGTGACCAGGGAACGTGTGGGGTTCCGGAGGTCGCCTATGGGGAACAGCGAGCGCCTCTATCGGCGACGCTGACATAGCAGTAGTATTGGGGGCCAGGGGTGATCTATGTCGATAAGCAAGCGCGAACAGGACGCCCTCGACCGCTGGAAGCCCGGCCAGAAATGGTATAACCCTTTCGTGGCCGCCGTGGTTATTCGCCTCTCCAAGTTCCTCATGACGACGATGAACTCGTTGAACATCGAGGGGTTGGAGAAATTCGAGTCGCTTCAACATCGCCAAGGTCGCGGCCTGCTGACCTTCAGCAATCACGTTTCGCTGTTTGACGATCCCATACTCCCACCCAACTTTGGCCTGCCGCGTTACGATGAGATCCGATGGGCCGCTACAGACGCAATCAACTTCTTCGGGTCACCATTGATAGCGTGGTTCTTTACCTCCGGCAAAGGCGTCCCGATAGTCCGCGGCGCGGGGCTGGACCAACCCGGTTTTCACTTTCTACTCGACCGACTGCGTGAAGGTCAGTGGGTTCACATCTTCCCTGAAGGCGGAAGGACCCGGCACCCGCTGGCCCTTATGACCCACCCCTTCAAGTCCGGGATCGGACGCCTGATGGCGGAGACGCAGCCAATAGCCCTCCCCTTCTACCACTATGGGATGCACGAGATCCTGCCGATCGGGTCGAAAGTCCCGCGAAGAGGCAAGGCCGTACGACTCGTGTTCGGGGATCCGATCGATTGCGACGAGCGATATCTTCAGGGCATCATCCGGCAGGCTGAGGGAGCGGAGCTAAGCGGCCCGGACCTGTGGGAAGCGCTGGCCGCCCGAACCTACGACGCATTGAGACATCTGGAGCTCGCGGTGCACCCCAGCCCCCGCGAGTGAAGCGTCGCCGATGCGTTGAGCTTCCTGGATATCGGTGCTCTGTCTCGGCCCGCCAGGTGGAGGTGGTGGATGACGCTGGGGCTTGCTAGGCTGACGAAGAGCGCCGCCCTAAACCTTGTCATCGCTCACGGCACCATCCGATCGCACTATAATGGGTAAAATACTGAAACCACCCGTAACCCCGCCCGAAAGGATCAGTGACCATGCTGGCCCAGTTCGTCGAGGCCGTTAAGGACCTGGAACACCAGCGCAACGTGACCACCCTGGACGTTGCGGAGCTTGCAGCGCGGGCTCAGCCGGTGGGCAGGCCCACGACCTACGGGGGGCTCAGCTTCTTCAGCAACGTCCGCAACAGGAGCGCCGGCCAATCGGTCGTATTCGGCAGCGAACGAGTGCGCCAGAAGAGCCTGACCCCCACCCAGCAGGCCATCGCCGACAAACTGGATTCCACCCTGGCGACCGTGCGCGAATACCTGAAGATCGCCCCTCTCATCTGCCTTAAGCGGACTATCGGCGACAACGACCAGTTTGAGCCGAAGTGCACCCTTTATCTATCCACTCAGCGCTCCGATAACATACGTCAGGCTTATCTCTGGGCCGGCACGCTGAAGGATTACGCGCCCGGCACTCCCGGGCCGGAGCTTCACCTGCTGTGCATACCGGAGTGGCCTGAGCAGAACCGGCAGGTCCTCATCTTCCCCGAGGAGCGACTAACCGTGGTGCTGGGCAGCGACTACATCGGCGAGGTGAAGATGGGCTTCCTGCGCATGGCCATGTGGGAGGCCAAGCAGGAAGGCATGCTGCCGATCCACGCCGGATCCAAGCTCCTGACGGCCCGGCAGCAGGATGGCACGCTCAAACGCTATGGGATGCTCCTCTTCGGCCTGTCCGGGACCGGAAAGACCACCCATTCCTGTCACGACCACGGTCTGAACGGCGATGGCGAGGGGATCGAGATCCTTCAGGACGACATCGTATTTCTGCGCAAGGACGGCTCCGCCCTGGGCACTGAGCAGGGTTTTTACCTGAAAACGGACGGAATCAGTCCGGAGAATCAGCCCATCATCCACAAGGCCCTCACCTCACCGCAAGCCTCGTTTGAGAACGTGATGGTGGACGACGAAGGTAACGTCGACTTTGCCAACCTTACCCTGGGCAGCAACGGGCGCGCCGTTATCCCTCGCGAGACGCTCGCTCCTCACGTCTCACGAGACATCAATCTGCCTCCGATGAGCGAGCTGGACGGTCTCATAATAGCCTTCATCACCCGCAGGATGACGGTCCTTCCCATCGTCTCCAGGCTAAGCCCGCCGCAGGCGGCCGCCGCCTTCATGCTGGGAGAGAGCATCGAGACCAGCGCCGGCGACCCCAGGCGAGCCGGACAATCTGTGCGGGTGGTGGGCACCAACCCCTTCATCATCGGCGACCAAGCCGAGCACGGTAACTGGTTCTACGAGTTCCTCAAAGCCAATGAAGGAAAGAGCCAGAGCTATATCCTGAACACAGGCGGCGTGGGCGAGATCACTGAACGTGACGCCGAGGGGCGGCCGGTCACCAGGCAGAAGGCGCTTCGTGTGGCCATTCCAGAGATGGCCGCCATAATCGGGGGAGTCGCCGGCGGCGCGATCGAATGGGAGAAAGAGGCGAAGTTCGGCACCATGGTACCGGCGTCCGTGGACGGGCTTGATATGGGCAAGTTCCGCCTGGACAAGTTCTACAGCC
>CAJXNA010000164.1 GCA_913056415.1 uncultured Chloroflexota bacterium
TCCTGTCCCCCCTCAACCCCCGCCAGCGGGAGGCCGTGGAGCATACGGATGGCCCCCTCCTCATCCTTGCCGGCCCTGGCTCCGGCAAGACCCGCGTCATCGCCCACCGCGTCGCCTACCTCATCGCTGAGGCCCAGGTCCATCCTCGTCGCATCCTCGCCGTCACCTTCACCAACAAGGCCGCCCGCGAGATGCGTGACCGTATCTTCGCCCTGGTCGGACAGGAGCGGGCCCAGGACATCACCCTCGGCACCTTCCACGCCGTCTGCGCCCGCACCCTCCGCATCGACGGCGAGCAGATCGGCGTACCCCGCAGCTTCGCCATCTACGACGCCACCGACCAGATCGCCGCCGTCAAGCAGGCGATGCAGGACCTGGCGCTGGACCCCAAACGTATCGCCCCCCGCGCCGTCCTCTCCGCCATCTCCCGCGCCAAGAGCGAGCTCCAGGGCCCGCGCCAGTTCGCCGCCCTCGTCGCCGACTACTTCCAGGAGGTCACCTCCCGCGTCTTCCTCCGCTATCAGGACATACTGGAGCAGAACTCCGCCCTGGACTTCGACGACATCCTCAACAAGACGGTGGAGCTGTTCCAGGAGCGCCAGGAAGTCCTGGAGAAGCACGCCGAGCGCTACCTTCACATCCACGTCGACGAGTTCCAGGACACCAACATCGCCCAGTACATCCTCGCCAAGCAGTGGGCCAGCCGCCACCGCAACATCTGCGTCGTCGGCGACCCCGACCAGTCGATCTACACCTGGCGCGCCGCCGATATCCGCAACATCCTCAACTTCGAGCACGACTTCACGGACGCCGCCGTAGTCATCCTTGACCAGAACTACCGCTCCACCCAGTCCATCCTCGACTCCGCCCACAGCGTCATCGCCGTCAACAAGCAGCGCAAGGAAAAGAACCTCTGGACGGAGAACGGCCCCGGCCGGCCCATCACCGTCTACGAGGCGTACGACGAGGAAGGCGAGGCCGCCTTCGTCACCGACGAGGTGAAGCGGCTGGCCAAGGCGGAGAAGCTTCCGCTTCGGGGCTTCGCCGTCATGTATCGCACCAACGCCCAGTCGCGCCCCCTCGAAGAAGCGTTCGTCCGTCGCAACATCCCCCACCGCCTCGTTGGCGGCACCCGCTTCTACGAGCGTCGCGAAGTCAAAGACCTCTTAGCCTACTTTCGGTTGGTGCACAACCCGTTCGACTCCATCGCCCTGATGCGCGTCATCAACGTGCCGACACGCGGCATCGGCGACCGTACCCTGGCAGAGCTCAGCCGCTGGTCCGGCGAGCAGTCCATACCCGCCTACGCCGCCCTCCAGCTCATCGCAGACGCCGAGCGCGACTCGCCGGAACATTCCGCTCGTCCTGTCCGCATTGCGGACTCCCCCGATGAATCGGGGCTCGGAGAGCCCGTCGAAGGGCGAGCGACTGCTGGAGCCCACCCATTCCAGAGGCGGACCGTGGGCGCCCTCCTCCGCTTCCTCGGCCTCCTCAACGAGCTCATCGCCGTCGCAAAGAAGGAATCGCTCTCCGAGCTGCTGGACACGATCATCGAGCGTACCGGCTACCGCGAGTACCTCCTCGGCGGGGAGCGAGGCAGCCTCCCGGACGGCGAAGAACGCTGGGAGAACGTCCAGGAGCTGCGCGCCGTCGCCGCCCAGTACGACGAGCTCAAGCCCGAGCACGCCCTCCCCTCCTTCCTTGAGGACGCTGCCCTCATCACCGACGTGGACGCGTACGATGAGAAGGCCGACGCCGTCACCCTCATCACCCTCCACGCCGCCAAAGGGCTGGAGTTCCCCGTCGTATTCATGGTTGGCCTGGAGGAGGGGCTGCTGCCCCACATGCGTTCCCTGGAGAGCGGAGACCCCGCCCAGCTGGAGGAGGAGCGTCGCCTCTGCTACGTCGGCATGACCCGCGCCAAGGAGCACCTCTATCTCATCCGCGCCTTCCGCCGCTCCTTCGGCCGCACGGGTGCCGGTTTCGGCGGCGGCCACAACCCGCCCTCGCGCTTCCTGGCGGACATCCCGCCGGAGCTGATCGCCCAACCTGAGCGCGTCGAAACACCCACCCTCCTGCCCCAGCGACACCGCTACGGTACCGCACCCGCTCACCCTGAGCCTGTCGAAGGGCGAGCGGCCTCCGCGGATACCTTTTCGGCCGGCGACCACGTCCGCCACCCCAAGTTCGGACAGGGGATCGTCGTCTCCTGTGACCCCTCCGGCGCCGACTACCAGGTCGTCGTCGCCTTCCAGGGCGAGGCCGGCATCAAGAAGCTGCTCCTCTCCTTCGCGCCCCTGGAGCGGGTGGATGCCGGTTAGCGCCGCGTGTAAGATACTATCGCCACGTCCGGCCGAAGGAGATCAGCATGACAACAGCCATCGAGACCCACGGCGCCTGCGATAGCCGCTTCAACGCCGTCAAGGACGCGTTTGCGGAGAACTTCCCCGCCCACGGCGAGGTGGGCGCCGCCGTGGCCGTGATGGTGGACGGCGAGATAGTCGTCGACCTCTGGGCGGGCCACGCCGATGCCGCCCGCACCCGCTCCTGGGAGCGCGACACGATAGTCAACGTCTACTCCACCACGAAGGGGATGACCACTATCTGCGCCCACCGTCTCGTCGATCAGGGGTTGCTGGACGTCGACGCCCCGGTCGCGAAGTACTGGCCGGAGTTCGCGCAGGCGGTTGCAGAAGGGCTCAATTTCCCCAACGGAATGGTGATCACCCCGGACGAGAAGACCCTGATAGTTGCGGAAACTATGGGCAGATGTCTGACCGCCTTCGATATTGCTGCGGACGGTTCCCTATCGGGCAGACGGCAGTTTGCCAACCTCGGTGTGAGTGCTGTGGGTGGGGTGATGCCTGACGGAATCTGTCTCGATGCCGAAGGGGCTGTCTGGGTCGGCTCTCCGCTGACGAGCGAGTTCGTCCGGGTGAAGGAGGGCGGCGCCATTACTCATCGGATTCCAGTTCCCGGCAAATGGGCAGTGGCCTGCATGCTGGGGGGAGAGGATCGCCGGACCCTCTTCCTGTGCACGGCTGAGACGACGCTGCAAGACCTCGGCCAGGGGAAGTCGGTTGGATGGATCGAGACAGTTCGCGTCGAGGTCGCGGGAGCAGGACTCCCGTGACCCGGGACAGAAGCGGAGAGCCACATCCTCCCTTGCCTTCGCTGCCCCCTTCCGCTAGCCTAGACGCGACCCGCTAACCGAAAGGAGGGCACCCCCCAATGCTCCCGTACCTCATCACCGGCGATGACATTACCGACTGGCTGACCGGCGACGGCATCCGCATCGCCGCCATCGTTGGTGTCGCCGTCGCCCTAGATTTCGCCCTCCACCGTGCTATCCCCCACGCCTTGAGGCTCACTGTGGAGCGGCAGATGAAAAGCCGGGAGGAGGAGGAGATCCAGCAGCGGGTGGACACCCTCGCATCCGTCTTCACCGCCGGCGGACGCGTGATAATCGTCCTGGCGACCCTCCTCACCCTCATGCCCTTGGCCGGCATTAGCATCGGCCCCCTGCTGGCCGGTGTCGGTATTCTGGGTCTTGCCGTTGGCTTCGGCGCCCAGAGCCTAGTCAAAGACGTCATCAGCGGCCTCTTCATCCTCCTCGACGACCAGTACTCCAAGGGCGACGTGGTGAGCGTGGGCGGCGTCACCGGCCTTGTTGAGGACGTCGGGCTGCGCCGTACCGTCCTGCGCGACCTGGACGGCATCGTCCACTACATCCCCAACGGGGAGATCGCCGTCGCCTCCAACTTCACCCAGGAGTACTCCCGCGTCAACCTCAACGTCGGCGTCTCCTACAGCGAGGACCTGGATCACGTTATGCGGGTCATCGACCGCGTGGGCGAGGAGATGGCCGCCGATCCCGAATGGGCGCCCTCCATCAACACCCCGCCCAAGGCGTTGCGGGTGGACAACCTGGGCGACTCCGGCATCGAGATCAAGATCGTGGGCGACACCAAGCCCATCAAGCAGTGGGACGTGATGGGGGAGCTGCGCAAGCGTATCAAGAAGGCGTTCGACGAAGAGGGGATCGAGATACCGTACCCCCACCGTGTGATGGTCACCCGCGGCGCCAAGGCGACGGACCTGCCGCAGGCGCCCGCCAAAGAGAAATAGCGCAAGGGCTTGACACGTTACATAAGACAGTTTATGCTACCCGATACGTTATTGATGCGGGAGGTGCAACAATGCGAAAGTCCGTTCTAGCCTTCGTGTTCGCGGCGGCCCTGCCGGTGGGCGTGGCCCTTGTCATCGGCATCGCCACGTTTGCGGCCGTGGGGATGTTCCCTTCCCCACGACAGGCGGAGGCCTCTCACAAAGTCGTCGTGGTGATCAGCGGCGATCTCACAGGCGTCGACGACGTAGCCGGATTGCCGATCCATGTGGGAGCGCGGGCCTCAGGTCCGGCCGATTCGCTGGAAGGTCAGGGATTCGACGTCCCTCCAGGCCCAAAGGCCTTTGGTGAACCAGGGGATCCTGTCGGTTATTGCCGGATCCCGCTCACCGGCACCCTGGCAGGGAATGTAGTGACCCTTAGTGGCAATGTCATCTTCGCACACAATCCCGGCGATGTCGGCGTGCCTGTCACTTTTACGGCCGATGCATCGAATGGTTCGATAACTTTCGACTTCGGTCCATTCACTTTCGAAGGCACTGGCCGCGTTCGCATCGCCCACCAATAGCCGCGCCTTTAATCGGGCAGCGTGAACGGCTCCACGTCCTCCGGCCGCGGGCGGTAGAGGCGGCGCTCCGGAGTGGGGCGCATCTCGTACATGGCGGTACGTCGTTGCAGGCGCCTAAGCTACCCCTTGATCACCCCGATGGGCCGCATGCGCGCCACCTTTCCGAGCCCTGCACCAAAGGCGTTGACAACATTACATAAATCGGTTTACACTTGGATAACCTTAATTTGCGGGAGGTGCAACAATGCGCAAGTCCATCCTAGCCTTCGTGTTCGGGGCGGCGAGATCGGAAGAGCGTCGTGTAGGGAAAGAGTGT
>CAJXNA010000165.1 GCA_913056415.1 uncultured Chloroflexota bacterium
GTTCAGACGTGTGCTCTTCCGATCTTTCGGGTCAGCGTGACCGGGAAGTTGTTGACCGGATCGCGCCAGAAGCGCCTGATCACACGGCGGACCTCGTCGTTGGGCGAGTCCACCGTCACGCCCTCACCGACCAGGTAGTCCACTATCACCGCGATGAGCCGCCGGGCCATGGGGCCCATGATCCATGCACGCCAGGAGAGCTCGCGGGCGCGGTTGAGCAGATGGTCGGGCAGGCGGCGGACCGTGGTGGCACCGGGGCCCGCCCGCCGGTAGAGGTGCTCGTCGGAGTCTATTCCCATGCCGAGAGGCACGGCCTCTTTGTACTGGTCGACAGCCGACTTCTCGGCTTCCTCGATGCGGGAGGCCAGGGCCGTCCCGCCGATGGTCTCTGCAATTCGCAACCTGAAGCTCACGCCGGGACCTCCTCTTTCTCTGCCTCCTGGGGCTCTTCCTCGGGCTCGGGGTCGTAGAGGCTCCCCGCGCCGTCGCCGAAAAGCCTTCCCCTGCGGCCGGGTCTCCGCTCTTCTCTCGTCGGGGAGCGGCCTGAGGCGGCGGGCTTGACCAGCCCCTCCAGGGCCCGGACGGTCATCTCCAACGCATCGGGCCCGTCGGTCTCCACGTTGGCGTTGTCGAGGTGGATGAGCTGCTCGACGAGCAGCGCCTGGTCTCCCTGGTCCGGGTTCAGGTGCAACAGGCCCCGCTCGGCCAGGGGACCGAGAGAGGCGAGCCGGACGTCCTTGTTCCCTTGGTGCTTTATCTCCACGACCGGGAGCCTCACGCCGCGCTTGCGCTCCTCTCGCGCAAGCTCGTTCATGACCAGGGCTGCAAAGGAGATGGATTCCGCCGTCACCTTGGCGGGCCGGAGGCCGTCAACGTATATGTCCACCAGGGCCTGGACCTGGCGCTTGACGCTCCGGCGCTTTATCCAGGCGTCCATCACCCAGAAGTGCCCACGCGGGCAGCGGGCCACCTTGGCGATTGCCCCGTAGCTTCCGTCAGTTGTGGTGCCGGTCGAAGGGTCGTAGCCTTCGGCCACGGCCTCCATCTCGACGCCGTCGAGGTCGCCGTCCTGCCAGTAGTTCTCGCTGAGCCACTCTTCCCGGATCGTCGCCTCTTCATCGGAGGGCTCGCCCTGGTACTCAGCACCCCAGATAAGGGAGCCCACGGCTTCCTTCACCGCCCGCCAGAACCGCATCGGGCGGCGTGCCGGCCAGGTGCTCTGCTCCCGGCCCCCGGCGCCTTTCGTCACTGCCTTGTAGATGCGCGTCACGACCGGCTTCCCGTCATCGGCCGACTCCATGAGCTTGTCGAGGAAGCACCCCTTGGCGAGCAGCGTGCCGACGACCACGACCCGCCATCCCTCGCCGACCGCCGGGATGAGCGTGCGGAAGAACCAGCTGTAGAGCTTACGGACCCGCTTGGGATTCAATGCGGACTCTTCGCTCTCGAGGTCGTCGCAGACCACCAGAGACGGGCGGTGCTGGCGGTGGCGGAGCCCCCGGACCTGCTGGCCTATGCCGCGGGCCAGGATGCGCCGGCCGTTGGCGGAAACGAAGTTCTTGTCCCCCCAGGGGTGGCCGGCCATGTCGCCGTAGTCGGCCCTTATCCTCGGGTTCTCTTCCAGCTCGAGCTTGATGAAGGCCACGAAGTCGCTGGCGATGGTCTCGGTCTCGCTGGCCACGATGATGAAGTGGTCTCCGTCGTCGGCCAGGTGGCGCTGGAGCACGAAGGCGAGAGAGGCGATGACGCTCTTGGCGCCGTCGCGGTGGCCGTGGCAGGCGAGAATCTGGTGGCTGAGACCGCTCAACGCGGAGGCGAAGTCCCCGTGCCAGAGCGCCGCCCCATGCGTGAAGTAGTGGGGGAGGTATGTGCGGCCGAAGTCGAGGACGTCGCGGGCCGCCCGGCGCTTGCGCTCGCCGAGAGCCTCGGGGCTCGTCTCCTTGAACGGAGGCACCTCGGCCCGAAGCTGGACGCGGATGGAGTCCAGCCGCTTCTCGAATTCTGCTCTCGACATCTGCCGCTTACGCACCGTAGGCCTCCAGTACATGGTCTTGGAAGTCGTCCAGGTGGGCGTCCAGGGAGCGGGCCAGCCCCTCGTCGCGTGGCATCAGGAAGCCCACCAGGTCGGAGAAGAACCTCGTCCACCCTCCGAGGTAGTCGAACTGCTGCTCGTGGCGCTGGACCGCTTCTTCCATCTGTTTGCAGACCCTGGCGTAGGCGTAAGCGGTCTGCGGGTTGATGGCCTTCTTGCTATTCTTCGCCGCCTGCAGCTCGTCTGAGAGCGCCTGGCGGACGACGTCGAGGTCGTCCAGCAAGGTAGCCCGGACCTCCTCTGCCTTTGACTCGGTCACAAGCGCGGCCCGGTCTAGCTTCGCTCTCCGGTCCGACCATCCATAGCGGTTGATCCACCCCTTGAGCGTGGATTCGGTGAACCTCGGCCAATCCTTCTTTATGAGCTGCACGATCTGGCCGTAGGTCCTGTGCCCTGAGTAGAGCCGCCAGGCCAGCCGTTTTGCCTCGGGCGGATAGCGGAAGGCGCTCACGGCCCACCTCGAACGGGCTCGCGGAGCAAAGCCACGATCTCCATGACCATCCTGTGGTTGCTCTCCGGGATAGCCCGGACGTCATTTTCGATCCGGTCCAGGCTCTTCTCATGTCCTTCCAGCAAGACCACCATCTTCCCCAGCAGCTTTGTGAGCTCCGGCGGGCAGCCAGCCGACGGGTTCGACCGGGGCCCGTTCCGCCTCTCTATTGCCCATCGGACGAGCGAGGCTCCTTCCTTCGCCACGATCCAGACGACGACGATGACGGCAGCCGCGTCGGTGGCGTTTAGGGGGCCGATCACGCCGGTGCCTGCTCTTTCCTGAAGGGCTCGACCAGCGCGTCGAGGACCGCGACCGCGAAGTCCGCCTCGCCGTCATGCCTGTCGACGAGCTGCCGGATCACCGGAAGCGCGGGCTTCTCGACCAGGTCCGTGTATGCCCCGGCCGCCGGGTGGAGGCGTGCGATGGTCTTCACCAGGTCCATCCACGAGCCCCCTATGGCCAGCGTAGTTATGATGGCCGCCGCCGCCTGATTCCTGGCGAGGACGGGAATGACGAATCTCTTGATGGCTGTCTTGACCCACCAACGCTTCATGGCTCTCTCCTCATTCGCGCTGTGAACTGTTCATGAACGTTCACAAGGCCATAATCCGGCGTCATCGTCCTTGGGCCCCTACCCGCTCAGTCGGCCGCCACAGAGGCCGCCTGTGCCCCGATGCCCACCAGGCCCCCGATGAGGCGCCCTATGGCCGCGTGGGGGGCCGTGTCCACGTGGATGAGGTCGCCGGGCATAAGCAAGATGTCCTGGCGCTCATCGCCCGCAAGGAGCTTGTCCACGTTCACCAATAGCTTCTGCTCCCCACGGAGGATTCGAACGGTCCGGGTGTTGGCGTCCTTAGTCACCCACCCCGCGCCCACCAGGACGTCGTAGACGCTCATGCCTCCGGCCCAATAGATGTGCATGGAGCGCCTGACCTCTCCGGAGACCGATATGTACTTCTGGCCGAGGCGCTCCTTGTGGAAGTCGCCGTAGACCTCCGAGGCCTGCTGCCAACTGGGGCCCGCCGTAGCGCAGCCGAACAGGAAAGAGATCAGCACGCCCAGGGCGACCAGCCAGGGGATGTCTTTCTTCCAGCTCCTCACTTCCACCATTTCCACTTGAGCGGCTCCTTGGTGACGAAGCGGAGGCCGATGTTGATGCCGATCAGGGCGAGGGCCTGGTACTCAGGCGGGACGACGAAGCCCGTCACCATCTGAACTAGGGTCATAACCGCAGCGGCCGTGTTGGCCTGGACCGTCTTGGATGCCTTGGGATGCTTGCCCATCTCTCGCCTCCTCAGGCAAAAAGGGGGAGCATGGTCACCGTTGCGTGCAGCGGCGAGAACTTCAGCACCCACGCCGCGTCGTTGTACCAGCTAACGAATCGGTCAATGTGGCGGCCCGTGTGGACCGGGTAGCAGTGCATCTTCCATCGGTTGTCCGGGCTGTCGTCGGCTCGAAGGCTCCCGGCGTTGTAGGCGGCCGCCACCTTGGGCGGGTCGAGTCCGGTCTCTTTCGACTGCTTGGCGATGAGCGCCGCCGCCGCCCGGAAGTTGTTCTCGGGCTCCGCGAGCCAGGCCCGGTTGATCGTGGAGTCGCCCATGACCCAACGGGCGGTCGAGAGCAGGACGTGGCATGGGCCCAAGGAAACCAGCTGCGGGGTGGCCTCGTCGTTCTGGTAGCCCGGCTCCTCGCGGAGGAACTGGTCCTCCCTGCCCCGGCTTTCCGTTGCGGCCGTGGCGATGAGCAGCTCGGCGGGCACGCCCGCCTCCCAGGCGGCCCGGTTGATGGCCTCGTGCCAGGTCTCCCAGATGCGGGTCGTGGTTACGGGCTCGCCGCCCGTGCGCGGGATGTCTCCGGCCACCTCGACGCCCTTGCGCGTCAGCCGCCATGTGACGGACTCACCCCAGCGGTGGGGCGGCAGTTCGCGAACGCCTTGCCTGCGAGGTCGTGAGTGGTCTGGACGCCCTGACTTCTGCTACAGTCATCCTACCAACGTCAGACATAAGACGTCAGACATCAGGAGAGAATCAATGGCGATCACGACTCCGGCCGGCTCCAGCCGCCGGGATTTCATCAGGCTGACCGGCACCCTCGGAATGGCTGCTGGTCTGGCTGTCAGCCTTGCGGCCTGCGGCGGTAAGGGCAAGACCGCGGGTGGCGCAAAGGCCAGTGGTATGGCTACCGATCAGGAGGTCACTCATAAGGACGGTGTCATCACCGCAGGTATTTCCTACGAGCTGGGCACCAACGGCTACGACCCGATGACGACGTCGTCGGCTCTGACGGTCGCTGCCAACTGGCACACCCTGGAGGGGCTCACCGAGCTTCACCCGGCCACCCGCGAGGTGTACGCGGCTCTGGCGGCGGAGATGCCCAAGAAGGTGGACGACACC
>CAJXNA010000166.1 GCA_913056415.1 uncultured Chloroflexota bacterium
CATATGATCGTAGGACCAGAAGCTGACGCCCGGCGAGCCCCTCCGCGCCGCCTCGCTCGCGAAAGCTTCCACGTCGGCGGCGGACGGGTAAGAGACGCCGCTCCGATTCGGATCGGAGTACAGCCCCGCCACCGGGAACACGCGCTCCGGCGCCACTCCCAAGGCCTTGTAGTCCTCGTAGCTCCAGTGGACGGCCTGCTGGACCGGCCAGCGAAAGGCGTTCCAGTAGACCTGCGGCGCCGCGCCCCGGCAGTAGCGCTCGAACACCTCGAAGGGGAAGGAGCGGTGATAGCGGGCGATGGCGAAGCTGCTGTAATAGAGCGGGTACTCCGCGCCTACGCCCTCGCGAACGCGACGGCAGAGCTCTTCCGCCGCCTCCGGCCGGCCCTCGAACTCCGCCTCCACGTCGAGGACGAACAGGTCAGCGCGGCCGTAAGAGACCGTCTCCGCCACTAGGCGCCCCTCCCCGGCGGCGTCGCGGCCATAAAGGTAAGCCCAGCCGCCGACGGCGAGGCCCTCCGCCCTGAGAGCGGAAGCGATCTCCCGCCAGGGGCGGCCCTGATCGAACCAGCGGGGGCCGTCGTGGGCCTTCACCAGGGCGCCGCGACAGCCGGCGTCCCGCAGCCTGGCGGCGACCTTCGCCGGATCGCCGCCGTCGCAGCGACGCCAGTTCCAGATCCACACCCACTTGCCGGACAGAGTGACCGTCATCGCAGCTCCATTTTGGAGCCCGCCGCAGCCATCTCAAACCCCTATCCGGCAGTAAACGTAGTTGACAGGGGATAGGGTCAGTGCCGATACTTAGCGCGCGCTCAGGTATCCCTGCAAGGAGGCATCATGTCTGAGACCGGCAAAGCAGCCGTCTTCTTCGACACAGGCAAGGACTTCGAGATACGAGAGTACCCCGTGCCCGACCCCGAGCCGGACGCCATCGTCGTCCGGGTCACCTCCGCCGGCATCTGCGGCTCCGACCTGCACGTCTGGCGGGGCGACATCCGTATCGCCATGATGGGCCCCGGCCCCCGCATCCTCGGCCATGAGATGACCGGCTACGTACACAAGCTGGGGTCCAACGTCACGACGGATTCGCAGGGCCAGCCGCTGAAGGAGGGAGACCGCATCGTCTACCCGTACTTCTTCCCCTGCCGTCGCTGCTACCAGTGCCTGCGCGGCGAGTTCGCGGCCTGCCAGATAAAGTACCCACCGCCGCCCATCTCAGACAACGCTCCCCACTTCACCGGCGCCTACGCCGAGTACTTCTACATGAAGACCGCCGCTTTCGTGTTCAAGGTCCCGGACGATCTGCCCGACGAGATGGTCACACCCGTCAACTGCGCCCTCTCCGAGGTGATCTACGGCCTCCAGAAGGCTGGCCTGAAGATGGGCGACACGCTGGTCATCCAGGGCGCCGGCGGCCTCGGTATCAACGCCACGGCCGTGGCCAGCGCCATGGGCGCGGGCATGATCATCGTCATCGATGGGGTGCCGGAGCGGCTCAAGCTCGCCAAGGCCTGCGGCGCCGACGAGGTGATCGACCTCAACGAGGCGAAAGCCCCGATGGACCGGACATCCAAGGTGATGTCCCTCACCGGCGGCCGCGGCGCTGACCTCGTCGCCGAGTTCGTCGGCCTGCCCGCCGTCATCCCCGAGGGGATACAGATGGTGCGCTCCGGCGGAACCTACCTGGAGGTCGGTAACATCAGCCTGGGTCAGACTGTGGCGATCGATCCCTCCCAACTGGTGTGGGGCAACAAGGACATCATCTCCGTCAACATGTACGACCCCTGGATCCTGCCGGTGGCGCTGGACTTCCTCAGCCGCAACAAGGACCGCTTCCCCCTGGCCAACGTCATCTCCCACAATTTCCCCCTGGACAAGATCGACGAGGCGTTCCAGCAGGCCGAGTGGGAGGGGAAGCAGACGGCCATCTCGCGCGCCGTCATCACGCCCTAAGCCTGGGTAGGGTGGCCTACGGATACCCCCTGCCGGACGCGAACTCTTCCTTGGCCCGCTGGAGCAGATCCGGCTCCAGCGCCACATCGACGCCGGTCATCGCCAGCGCCTGCGCCACCTGCACCATCGCAGCGTGCGCCGCATCCGTGGCGCACACCTCCGTGAACGCCGGCGTGTGGTTGAACGCCATCGCCCCAATGCCGAACATCGGGTGGATAGAGGGGAGCGCCTGGCTCACGTTGCCCATATCCGAGCTGCCGGTAGAGTCCAGCCGCACATCGATGAAAGTGCGCCCCAACGACTCGGCGTTGGCACGGTAGGCGGCGGCGAGACACGTGTTGTTGCGCATCGGCGCGTAGGGCCAGGGCTTCCAGTCGATCTCCACCGTCGCCCCGGACGCGGCCGCCCCGGCCTCGAAGCAGCGCTCCACCCTGCCCTTCAGCTCCTCCAGGTAGGAGGGCCGCAGCGCCCGCACGTAGAACGTGCCGGCCGCCCGGTCCGGCACCACGTTGGGCGCGGAGCCGCCGTCGGTGATGATGCCGTGGATGCGTGCGTCGCGCCGGATATGTTGTCGCAACTGGGCGATGCCCTGGTAGGCTAGGACCAGGCCGTCCAGGGCGTTCACCCCCATCTCAGGCGCGAAGGAGGCGTGCGCCGATTGTCCCGTGTACTCAACATCCACCTCCTGCACACCGTACATGGGAGGCATATCCACGTCCACGGGCGAAGGATGAGCCATCAGCGCCACGTCCACGCCTTCGAAGGCGCCGCGCTCCAGCATGATAGCCTTGCCGCCGATGTTCTCTTCCGCCGGCGTGCCGACTACGAGGAGGCGAACCTGGCTGGGCGAAAGCGCGGCCTTGAGGCCGTAGGCGGCCCCCAACCCCGCAGTGGCGATGAGGTTGTGCCCGCAGGCGTGACCGATCTCCGGCAAGGCATCGTACTCGCAGAGGTAGGCGATCGTCAGCGGCCCCTCGCCCCAGCTGGCACGGAACGCCGTCTCCAGACCGCCGGCGTTGCGCTCCACCTGAAAGCCGTGCTCCTCCAGCCGGTCGATCAGCAGGGCGGCCGCCTGGCGCTCCTCCATCGCAAGCTCCGGGTTGGAGTGGATTTGGCGGCTGACCTCGATGAGCTCGTCGGCCGCGGCGGTGACGCCCTCCCTCGCCCGCTGCTTCGCTGCGTCCGTATCTATCACGCTATCTCCGCTCCAGCGTCATCAGCTGGCCTTCACCTCTTCCACGGTATGCTCAAGCGCCTCGGCCTCAGCGTGGCCGTTGCCCGCGGAGGACGGTCGGCCGCGCCGCGCCAGGAGGTCGCGCAGGACGAACGCGGCGGCGACCACGACCAGGGGGCCGAGGATAACAGCGACATAGGCGAGGAACAGACGGCGAGCCACGGCGATCACTCCTTTCAGAGCTGGCTTAGCGGCGGAAGACGACCCCATTGTACAAGCTTCCCCCACTTTATCGCCAAGGCGTTGGGAGGCGAGTAGGGCCGAAGGTTGTTGAGATCGACGGTCATGGGTGGACCCCCTGGAGTGATCCGACCTTAAGGATGCAGCCGGTAACCCCCGAACTGCAACCGATCTACTCGTCGGCCAGCTCCGAGAAGACCGCCATGAGCCGGGGGACTACCTCCTCCGGCGTGTAGCGGAGGCTCCGCTCGTGGAGCGTCGCGGCCGCTTCCTCTCGGGCGCTGCGGTTCTCCAGGTAGTAGTCAAGCTTCTCCTCCAGCTCCACCGTAGACGAGTAGAGGACGTCTTCGTAGCCGCCGGTGATCTCGGGGTAGCTACAGCGGTTGGGGAGGAGGCAGCAGTTGTGGGTGTACATCGCCTCCAGGGTGGCGATACCTAGGTGCTCGTGAGTAGCCATCGATACCTGCAGGTCGGCCTTCCACAGAGCGCGAAAGTACGTATCTATGGGGTAGGTGTTACCCATGATGAGCCGCTCCGGGAAGCGGGCCTGAAGCTCCCGGAACAGCCCCTCCAACGCCTCGTCCTCTACGTGCCGGGTAACGACGACGTTGACATCGTGCCTTTCCAGCGCCCGCGCCGCCACCTCCGCGAACAGCTCAGGCTGCTTGCTCGGGATCAGCGAATGGTTGAAGACGATCGTCGGCCGCTCGAACTCCTCCTCCGTACGACAGGCGTCCAGCCGATGGCTGTCGATCGGCAGGCCTACCACCGCCAGCTTGTCCTCCAACTGTCGGGCTGCCTCCGACTGCCAGGCGGACACGTGCCCCAGGATCACCTCCCGCGCGAACTCCGACGGCAACAGCACGCGGTCAAGCGAAAGAAGGTTGGCGAGGTCAACCACCTCCATGTCCGGATAGTGGACGAAGCGGAACGTGTCGGTGGGGTCCCAGTGGCTGCCATGGCTATACCCGATCACAGGCACGGAGATCCGCAGGTCGAAGAGGATTCGCCGCACCTCAGCCGGGAACTGGTGGAGGCTGTGGAAGATGAAGATCAGGTCGAACGCCTGGAGGTCGAGATCGAGGAGGGCCCTGTAGCCGTCCAGGATCCAGGAGAGCCGCTGCCTCTCCGGGCCGAACGATTCGCGCGGCGGCGGCTTCACGGACACGACGTCGACTCCGCGCGTCGACAGCCCCGCAATGATCGCCTCGGCCGCGGTGATACCGTAGCCTATGGCGTCGCTCGCCTTGTAGTCCATCTGCGGGGAGGTGAACCCTTGGAAGAAGAGGACTCGCATCTCAGTCAGCGCGGGCCGCGCCTGTCATGGAACGAACCGGCCACCCGTGAATACGGTCTTCTCATCGACGAAGCAGATCGGGTTCCCAAACGGATCCTTGGCGTAGAAGGACCGTTCATCCCATGGGCGGGTGCTGATCTCGTCTTCCAGCCAGCTGCACCCGGCCTCTTTCGCCCGCTCGAAGACAGCCTCGGGATGCCGCCAAGCTACTACTACGCATGCTTGCGGCTCGCTTACGTCAACCAGACGTCTTCCGGCAGTTATAACTTTGATGGCTGGCTGGAAGACTCGAAA
>CAJXNA010000167.1 GCA_913056415.1 uncultured Chloroflexota bacterium
GATGCAGCTCACCGAGGTGCATAGAGTATCGCAGACGAAGTCATGTGAGAGTCAAGGAGTAGAATCACGAAATTTGTGGAATAGTCGGCCTATTTTGTGGAAAACGTTGGCAGGCCCGCCGGCGACAGGCCCGGCCACCGCTATCCTCCACCGTTACGCCTCGATGTCCACGATGAGTGCGGCGTGGTCGCTGACGGCCTCTCTCCGCCCATCGCCGCTGGCCGATACGGCCCACTCGTAGCGCGTGTCCAGCAGGCGCGATATCAGGCGGCGGTTGATGAACGCCTCATCCAGCCGGAACCCGTTTCGCCCATTAGGCGAGTACCAGGTATAGGCACGTGCGTCGCCGTGTAGATAGCGGAATCCGTCGCGCCAGGCAGCGCCTTCCAGGGCCAGCATCCACTCATCCTCCCGCTTATTGAAAGCGGCGACCTCCTCGTCGACGCCGATCCGGCCGCTGTTGGTGTCGCCGACAAGAAGCGCCGGGCCGCGTCGCCAGCCATTGGCAACCTTGAGGACCGCTTCGTGGTACGGGTACTTCCGACCGGATACACGGTTCGGAACGTGCATCGCGCCCAGCGAGAAGGGGCGAACGGCGGCGACCTCCGCCAGGAGCCACCGGCCCGGCTCCTTCGGAGCGTTACGCAGGGCAACCCTGCGTAACGGCCAGATGGACGCCACCAGCAACCGATTGGCCGCCGGGAGGCGCTCATCCGTGGTTGACAGCTGATAGGAGAGGCCGAGCTGCTCGAGCAGCTCGGCCAGCCGGCGACTCGGCGCCGTCGCCCGGAATTCGGACAGGGCGACCAGGTCGGCGCTCCAGCCCGCAATGGCAGCGGCTATCGCATCGATGCGACGCCCGCCGCCGGCCCGGATATTCCAGGCGACGATGCGCACGATATGGCTACCAGTCAACCCCATGACTACCTAGGCTCCGTTGTCTCCAAATCGATCGCTACCATCACGCCCTCGACGGCCCAGTTCCGGTGAGCCTCCTCGATCTTTCGGCGAGTCGGGAAGCCCCAGTGGTAGCTGGCGTAGTCCACGTAATCGAAGGGCACGATCTCGCGCACGAAAAGATCGGCGGCGGCGTCCAGCTCGGCGGGGTCCGCCAGATCCCGCACGCGCGCCTCGAACTGGCGCGACCCGAGCTTAACTGTGATCTCCGGTCTGGCGCGGGCGTTGCGCAGCCAGTCGGAGCGCTCGCCCAGGAGGGCGACAGCGTAGAGTGTATCGTCGCGGCGGATGGCACGGACGGGCCGCGTGCGGAGCCGGCCTGTCTTACGGCCGGTGACTGTGAGGAGGGCGAACCCCTCGGGCATGGGGCCTAGGCGGAACAAGGGGGCAACGAAGGCGTTGCCCAGGCGGTGGAACCCGCGGCTGAGGGCGAACGGGTTGGCCACGCGCTACTCCAGCAGCCGCTGCTGGAGCTGCGGCGGGGCCTCCAGCCCCAGGTGCCCGTAGGCGTGCCGCGTCGCAACCCGGCCGCGCGGCGTGCGCTGAAGGAAGCCCACCTGCATCAGGTACGGCTCGTACACGTCCATGATCGTGTCCGCCTCCTCCGAGATGGAGGCGGCGATCGTCTCGATGCCCACCGGCCCGCCGTCGAACTTCTCGATGATCGTCCGCAGCACCTTGTGGTCCACCTCGTCCAGGCCCAGCTCGTCGATCTCCAGGCGGGCCAGCGCTTCGCGGGCGACCTCCGACGTGATGACGCCCTCGGCCCGAACCTGAGCGTAGTCGCGCACGCGGCGCAGCAGGCGGTTGACTACCCGTGGCGTGCCCCGCGAGCGTCGCGCTATCTCGTCGGTCCCCTCGCCCTCGCTCGCCACGCCCAACAGGCCGGCGCTGCGCCGGACGATGGCGGCGATCGCCACTCCGTCATAGAAGTCGAGCCGGTACACCGCGCCAAACCGGTCCCGCAGCGGCGGGCTGAGCATCGCGTAACGGGTGGTAGCGCCGATCAGGGTGAAGCGCGGCACAGAGAGCCGGACGCTGCGGGCCCCCGGCCCCCGGCCCAGGACGATGTCCAGCGCGAAGTCCTCCATCGCCGGGTACAGCACCTCCTCCGCCGCCCGCGGCAGCCGGTGCACCTCGTCGATGAACAGGATGTCGCTCTCCTGCAGGTTGGTAAGAATCGCCGCCAGGTCCCCCGCCCGCTCGATCGCCGGCCCGGAGGTGACGCGGATGGAGACCGACATCTCATGGGCGATGATGTGAGCGAGAGTGGTCTTGCCCAACCCGGGCGGCCCGTACAGGAGGAGGTGGTCCAGCGGCTCGCCGCGCTGCTGGGCGGCGGCGATGCTGATGCTCAGGTTGTCCTTGATCTTCTCCTGGCCGATGAACTCCTCCAGCCGGCGCGGCCGCAGGGTGGTGTCCAGGGCCAGGTCGTCTTCCTGGAGCTTGCCGGAGGTGATCCGCGGCGCTGGTGCATCCATAGTCGAATAGTTGTGCTGTTTCGCCTATTATAGCGGCGAAGGGATGCTTGTCCAATAGCGTCCTCACCATAATCACCGCAATAGCGGCCTCACGAAAGGAACCGCCCATGTACATCCGAATGGCGATCCACAAGCCCAAGCCGGACAAGGCGGACCTGTTCCTCAATTCCATGCGGCGTTTCAAGGCCGCCCAGACCGGCCTGCCCGGCCTCGTCAACGTCTTCGCCCTCGCCGACGAGAAGAAGGAGCGCCTCGTCGGTATCGCTATCTGGGAGAGCAAGGAGCACTTCGAGCGGAGCATCGACATGGCCCGAGAGGCCATCAAGGACGACCCCCACGACGAGTGGGAGGATAACCCTCCGGAGATGTTCGAGCTAGAAGAGGCCTAGGCCCGGCGGCTCCGCTCTCACACCCCGCCCAGGGCCAGCCGCTGCTCGTAGGTGGCCTTCGCGCCCGTCGAGTAGCGCCGCTCGATCCCCAGCACCCGACGCTTGGCGACGCTGAGGCCCGCGCCCGCGTCCGTCACCTCTACCACGTCGTACAGCTCCTGGCCGCAGTTCACCGGCGCCGCTATCTCCCCGTCCTCGGCGGTCAGCGCCGCCTTCCGCAGGACGGCGTCGCCGCGGTCCTCCGCCTGCGCCACCGTCGTCAGGTTGAGGTCGTGCACCTGCGCCAGCCGATCGTACGCCGCCTCCACCCCCGGCCAGTCCAGCCGCTCCGCGAACACGCCGTCGCCGAACACCTGCGCTCGGTTCGTTTCAGCGACGCTCGCCAGATAGCGGCCACGCAGGAGGGCGTGATCCACACCGTACGAGTAGGCCACGGCCTCCGAAGCCAGCGGCTCCTTCAGGAAGCCGAACTCCCCACGCAGGTAGATCACGTCCGGCAGAAGCGCCAGCAGGCGGCGCACCGCCGTCAGCCCCGATTCGCCCGGGTGGACCGTGAACGCGGGGTACAGGTTGGCCGACTCGCTGCTGCCGCCGACAGAGGAGAACTCCAGCCCCGCGCGGGCGAACAGGAACTGGAGAATCCCGAACACGTTCCTCTCGCCCGCCGCCCAGGCGTACTGCCGTCGCGCCCGCCAGGCCGCCAGCAGCGCCCAACCGTCGCTGCCGTGGAGCACGACGCTCGCCTCTCCCCCGCCCGAGACGTACTCGACGGCGTCCACCCAATACGCCGGCCCGAACGAGGCCTCCGGGCCGTTGGCCGTGACGTAGCCGCGGCTCACGCGCACCTCCGCGCTCACCTTCAACAGCGGCTCATCCGTGTAGCGGCCGTCGTCATTCCGCAGCACCAGCCGCAACCGCCCGCCTGCGGCCGGCGGCCGCTCCTCCGCCACCGCCTCCAGCACGTCCGCCGTAACCTCGGTCGACCCGTCGTCCAGCGACGCCGTCCACACCCCCGACGGCGTCGACAGCCAGGCCGCCGTCCCGCTCTGCGCCACCGCCAACCCGTACTCAGACGCCAGGTCGAACGGGATCGGCTCACGCCACAGGTTATCCGCGTAGGCCGCCGTCGCCGGCGTGTAGCCGTGGTACGGCCGCGAGTACGCCTGACTCCCCGCGTACTTCTCAACGAACGTCAGCCGGAAGCTGTCCGGCTGCCCCAGGAACGGCGCCCGAAACGTCACCGAAGAGCCGCCGCTCGCCCGCGTCACCTCCCGCAGCGCCGACCACGTGTCCGGCGCCTGCGAGAAGCCGTCACCGTACACCGCCGTCCACAGCAAAGCGTCGCCCGATGCGTCCACGCCCGCCACCGCCACGTTGTAGTCCCCCGCGTGGTAGCAGGCCAGCCCGCTGACAGAGCCGACGCTGTTCGTCCAGGCCGTCGCGCTCCCCCAGCTCCCGCCGCTCCGCTTCACCGCGTACACCGTCGCCCCAACCGAGTACAGCAGCAGGGCGTCCCCGTTCGACTTCACGTCCGCCGCCAGCCAGGTCACCGCCGAGGCCGCCGTCACCACCGTCACCGCCGCCCCCAGCGTCGCGCCGCTGTCGCTGCTCTCCCGCAGCTTCACGTCCACGCCGTTCGTGTCCACGTAGAGCAGCAACACGTTCGAACCCTCGCTGCACAGCGCCGTGTCCACCCCCGCGACCACACCCAGGTCCGTCCAAGTCGAGAAGTCACTGGTCGGCCCAGGGCTCGTCACCCGCTGGTAGTACAGACGCCCGCCGTCCACCCGCGGCCGCACGGTGAAGGCCAGGCGCTCGTTGTCGATCCAGTAGACGCTGCGGATGTCGGCCTGGCCGAAGGCTTTCAGCGGCGTGGCCTCGTCGGGCTTGTCGGTCGCGATGACGGCCAGCGCGGTGGTCTTGCCGTCGGGGTTGACGATGGCCGCGATGTGTCGGCCGTCCGGCGACAGCACCGGCCCCGAGAAGGCCGGCGGGCGTTGGAAGTCTTCAATGCTGGGCGGCGCGGCGTGGGCGGCCTTGGCGACCAGCAGCAAGCAGAGGGAGCGTGCGAGCGTGGCGAGTGTCTTCATGGCTTGGGGGCTGTGGCAGGGCCGATGTGGCGGGCCAGGAA
>CAJXNA010000168.1 GCA_913056415.1 uncultured Chloroflexota bacterium
CCGGCCGCGGCGCCTACCGCATGGCGGACGCCCTGCGCCTGCGTGACATAACCGTAGACCGCCTGGGAGAGGACCTGCTCGTCACCGGCTACCCTGACTATCCGGGGGCCAAGGAGTGACGACCTCCGAGTGACAGCTTGACCAACTTCCTCCGCATCTACGCTAAGCAGGAGCACCTCACGCCCGGTGGCGGCGAGACGGTCGAGCTCATCGCTCAGGCGGTCAACCCCGCTGAGAACGACCTCCTCCTGGACATCGCCGCCGGCAAGGGTGAGGCCGCCTGCATCCTCGCCGGCCGCTTCGCCTGCCGCGTCCTCTCTATCGACCTTTACGACCCGTTCATCCACTACGCCGCCGCCAAGGCCTGGCACTGGAACCTCCGCGACCTGGTCACCGTCCTCCGCGCCGACGGCAAGCGTGTCCCCGTGCGCGACGCGGTCTGTGACGCCGCCTACTGCATCGGCGCCCCCTCCATCGTCGGCCTGGAGCCCTGCCTCGCCGAGCTGGCCCGCGCCGTCAAGCCCGGCGGCCACGTCATCGTCTCAGATGTCGTCTGGCGCGAGAAGCCGGACGGCTCCCTGGGCCCCGAATGGGGCTGGGTCGCCGAAATCAACCCCCGCCTCAGGCAGGACGAGTACGCCGCCCTCCTGGCGGCGCAGGGGCTCGCCGTTTCGGACGTACACACCCATGACCGCTCCGCCTGGGACCACTACCACCAGCATATGCTCAAGGTCGCCGACGAGGCCCGCGCCTCCAGCGACCCCGAGGACATCGCCCTCGCCGAGGAGATCGAGCGGCAGATCGCCCTGGAGCGCCGCGCCGCCGACGCGTTCCTGGACTACGCGACCTTCCTCGCCCGCAAACCCGACTAGCGTTTCTCTGTCTAGACCGGCGTGCGGGTGCCTGCTAGAGTAGGCAACACCGTGGACGCCCTCCGCACCCCTGACGAACGCTTCGCCGATCTACCCGGCTTCCCCTTTCAGCCCCACTACGTAGAGGTCCCCTCAGGCGATGGTGGCACTCTGCGCCTCCACTATCTGGACGAAGGCCCCCCGGACGCCGACCCCGTCCTCCTCATGCACGGCGAGCCCTCTTGGGCGTACCTCTACCGCAAGATGATTCCCGTCCTCGTCGACGCCGGCCACCGCGCCGTCGTCCCAGACCTCGTCGGCTTCGGCCGCTCCGACAAGCCGGCCCGGCGTGAGGACTACACCTACCAGCGCCACGTCGATTGGATACGCGCCTTCCTCGAGACGCTCGACCTGCGCAACATCACCCTCGTCTGTCAGGACTGGGGCGGCCCCATCGGCCTCCGCCTCGCGGCTGAGCACCAGGACCGCTTCGCCCGCATCGTCGCCGCCAACACCGGCCTACCCACCGGCGACCGGCCCCCCGGCGAGGCGTTCCTCCGCTGGCAGCGCTACTCCCAGGAGACGCCGCGGTTCCACGTCGGCGGCATCGTCAAGGGCGGCTGCGCTACCGATCTACCCTCCGAGGTCATCGCCGCCTACAACGCCCCCTTCCCCGACGACAGCTACAAGGCCGGCGCCCGCGTCTTCCCCGTCCTTGTGCCCACCGCCCCCGACGACCCGGCCGCCGAGCCCAATCGCCGGGCCTGGGAAGTCCTCCGCCGCTGGGAGAAGCCGCTCCTCACCGCCTTCAGCGACTCAGACCCGATCTTCCGCGGCGGCGGGCGTGCCTTACAAAAACTCATACCCGGCGCCGCCGGCCAGCCTCACACCACCATCACCGGCGCCGGCCACTTCCTCCAGGAGGACAAGGGCCCGGAGCTGGCCGCCGTCGTCGTAGACTTCATCTCCCGCAGCCGGTAGGACCATGGCCGAAAGCAAGCTCGTCGGGCTCCTGTTCGAGGCGTGGAAGGACACAGATCGCGTCCTCGCCGGCCTGGACCCCGCCGAGGCGATCCGACCCCTGGACGGAGGTAGCTCCGCCGCCTGGACCGCCGCCCACGTTGCCAATCAGGTCGACGCCTGGATCAACGTCAGGTTCCAGCGGTTGACCCCTCACAAGCTGATCGGTCGGGCGCGCTTCCGTGCCGGCGGCAGCGGCGTCGCCGATGACTGGCGGGCGATTGAAGCGGGCGTCCACGAGGTCAGGGACGCCACCCGTAAGTACCTTGAAGGGCTGAGCGAGAGCGATCTGGACCTCGTAATCCCCTATGACGGCTCCTTCGTCCAACTCCGTGAGGCTGGCCTTGGCCTGCGCCACGCCCTCCTGCGTATCTGCGCCCACCACTACTTCCACATCGGCGAGATCGCGACCAAGCGCAGCCGCCTCGGTCAGCAGGTCGGGGACTATCCCGGGCCGCTGGAGGATTGCGTCTAGCCGGGCGCTCTTGCCCCGCTGAATCCTACCTTGTACTCTGAACCCACGGTTCGCAGGTTCTAGGTTTGTAGGTTCTAGGTTCTGAACCCCATGTTCACCGGTATCATCGAAGAGATTGGCACCGTCCGTGAGGCTGATGAGGGCCGTCTCGTCATCGCCTGCAAGCAGGTCCTCTCCGGTACCAACCCGGGCGACTCCATCGCCATCAACGGCGTTGACCTCACCGTCGCGCGTATGGACGAGGAGTCGCTCCACTTCAACTGCATGCCGGAGACCTACCGCCGCTCCAACCTGGGCCGGCTCCAACCGGGCGATCCCGTGAACCTGGAGCGCTCGCTTACCCTCTCCGATCACCTGTCCGGGCACCTCGTCCGTGGCGTGACGGAAGCCACCGGCGTCCTCCTCTCCCTCACGCCGGAGGGGGAAGCCGTGATCGCCCGCTATCAAGCGCCGCCGGACATCCTCCGCCACTGCATCGTCAAGGGCCCCATCGCCGTGGACGGCGCCAGCCTCACCGTCATCGCCAAGGATGAGACCTCCTTCAGCGTCTCGCTGGTGCAATACACGCAGGAGCATACCAACCTAACTCGTAAGAAACCTGGCGATAGTGTAAACTTGGAGAGCGATATAATCGCCCGCTACGTTGGGCAGATGCTCTCTGATAGGGCACGTTAGCGGGCGTAGATAGAGCACGGGTACCCCGGGTATCTGGGGACCCGATCTCTCGGGAGGAGGTCCGCCTTGATAGAGTCCATCGATGAGCACCGCCGCGCCAAGCGGCGCAGCGGCTCCCCGTTGGCCACCGTAGACGAGGCCATCGAGGAGTTCCGTCGCGGTCGCTTCGTCATCATCATCGACGACGAAGATCGGGAGAACGAAGGCGATCTCACTCTGCCTGCCCAGCACGTCACGCCTGAGGCTATCGCCTTCATGCTCCAACATACTAGCGGCGTCATCTGCGTCCCGATGGCCGGGGAGCGCCTGGACAGTCTGCGGATACCGATGATGGTGGGTCAGCAGCAGAACGAGGCCCAGTTCGGCACTGCCTTCACCATCTCAGTCGACGCCCGCCACGGCGTGACCACCGGCATCTCCGCCGCCGACCGGGCGCGCACCATCCAGGTCCTTGGCGATACCAACTCGAAGCCCGACGATATCGTGATGCCGGGCCATATCTACCCCCTACGCGCCCGCGAAGGCGGCGTCCTCGTCCGGGCTGGGCAGACTGAGGCCTCGGTCGACCTCTGCAAGCTGGCTGGCCTTCTACCGGGAGCCGTTATCTGCGAACTGATGAACCGCGACGGCACTATGATGCGATTGCCCCACCTCAAGCGATTCGCCAGGCGCCACGGCATTAAGATCATCAGCGTCTCACAGCTCATCCGCCACCGCATACAAGGCGAACGGCTGGTTGATCGCGTCGCTGAGACCGTCGTCCCCACCCGCTACGGCGAGTTCCGCCTGTTCGCCTACCGCTCGGACATCGACGCCGACGAGCACGCCGCCTTCGTCCTGGGTGACATCAGCGGACCGGAACCAGTGCTCGTGCGTGTCCACTCCCAGTGCATCACCGGCGATGTCTTCCACTCCCTACGCTGCGACTGCGGCGATCAGGTCGAGCTCGCTATGGAGCGCATCGCTGAAGAGGGGCGCGGCGTCCTCGTCTACATGCGTCAGGAGGGGCGTGGCATCGGCCTCTGCAACAAGATCCGCGCCTACGCCCTCCAGGAGACCCGGGGCTACGACACCGTCGAAGCCAACGAGGCGTTGGGCTTCCCCGCCGACCGCAGAGACTACGGTATCGGCATGCAGATCCTCCTGGACCTCGGCCTTAAGGAGATTCGCCTCCTCACCAACAACCCCGATAAGCGCGCCGGCCTGGAGGGCTACGGCCTCAAGGTGGTGGAGCGCGTCCCCATCATGGCAGCGCCCAACCCCCATAACTGGCGTTACCTGGAGACGAAGCGCGACAAGCTGGGCCACTACATCGACATGCCCGGCTAGACTAGCTAGAACACAGGGCCAGCTCATGAGCCAACGCGCCTTGGCCGACCACCGCCGCGACCACTGCTTCGCCGTTCAGGTCCGTATCGGCCTGCACAGCACGGAGGCCACCCGCCGCGGCCGCGACTACGGTGGCAAGGGTGTCCACGAGGCCGCCCGCATAGCCGCTGTCGCCGAGGGGGGAGAGATCCTGAGCAGCCAGGCGACCCTGGCGGGGGACGCGGTCAGTTACTCCCTATCGGAGCCGCGCCTCGTGAGCCTGAAGGGCATCTCGGAGCCGATTCCCGTCGTCGCCATCGAGTGGCGATAGGCCGAAGTGGCCGACCCCGGCGCAACTACCTCTGCTCTCCGCCTGGACGCCGTCGAGAAGGCCGCCATGGGCTTATAATGAGAGCCTAATCATCCATCTGTGTGAATCTGTGGCCGATAATACCATCCACGAAGGCGAGCTAGACGGCGCCGGTCTCTCCCTGGCGATCGTCGTCTCCCGCTTCAACGATTCCATCACCGGTAAGCTGCTGGCCGGTGCGCAGGAGGCGGTTCAGCGCTACGGCGTAGGTGAACGCGATGTCTTCTGGGTGC
>CAJXNA010000169.1 GCA_913056415.1 uncultured Chloroflexota bacterium
ACGGCGAAGACTCCGCGCTGATGGACACTCTCATCATGTACGAATGGAACGAGGCCCTGGGGCCGTACGCTAAGGACCCAGCTGAGATCGTCTGGAAGTAACCCAACGGAGCGTTCAGCGCCGGCGTAGACCCGCTTAGCTGGCTACTGCCAGCGGAACAGCCGTATTGACAGCACGAACCCGCTGACGATCCAGGCCGCCAGGATCGTCCAGCTCAGCCACAGATCACCCAGGCCGCCGCCGTGGTTCACCACCTCGCGCAGAGCGTCGTTGAGGTGGGTAAGGGGGATGAAGTTGACCACGGGCGCCACCGACGCCGGCGGATCCAGCGAGAAGTAAGAGCGGCCCAGAAAGATCATCGGGAAGGCCACCAGGTTTATCACGGCATTGACCGAGGTCACCGTCCTCAGCAGACTGGCGATGACGTAGCCGATGGACAGCATGGCTAGTACGCCGAGTATGACCGTCAGCGCCAGCCAGAGATAGCTGCCTGTAACCTCAACATCGAATATCAGGAAGCCCATGGAAAGGATGATGACCGTCTGCGTCAGCGAGATCAGGGCGAAGGAGACGGCCTGGCTGGCGATCAGGATGCCCGGCGATAAGGGCGTCACGCCCAGCCGACGGAGGATCCCCTGCTCCCGCCAGGTGACTAGCAGGAAGCCCACCCCCAGGTTCACCCACATTATCGTCATCCCCACCATCCCCGGCGTCAGGAAGTCTATAAAGCGCACGTTCTTAGTGGCCACCGCCTGCCTCTCCACCCTCACTGCGCTTGTTTGCCCCAGTACGCGAGCGTTGTAGTCGTCCACCACCGCATCCACCGTGCTGGTGACGTAGCCGATCTGTATCGGGTCGGAGTTATCGTAGTAGACCAGCAGCGAAGCATCGCCCTCGTTCAGATCGGCCCCAAACCCGCGTGGGACGATCACCACCGCTCCCCGGTCGCCCTGCTCAAGGGACTCCAGTTCGTCCTCCTGCGAGCCTTGCTTCAACTCAACGTTCTCGAGCTTGTCGAAGGCCTGTACCAGCGCCTGCGAGGATTCCGTCCGGTCCTCGTCTACCACCGCCAGTTCGAACGCCTGGGTGTCAAAATTGAACATCCATCCAAACACCGCCATCGAGAGGACTGCCATCATGATGCTGGAAAGCCAGAACCCGGTGTTGCGCCGGAGCATCGTCGCCTGCGAGACGACGAGCTGAAGAAATGCACTCCCACTCATCGCTAGTCCCTCAGCCTCCGCCCGGTCAGCGAGATGAACACATCCTCCAGGGTGGCGGTGCGCACCTGCAGGCCCTGCACCCTCTCACCACCGTCATCCGTAACGCCCATAAGGCCGGTTAGCGTGGCCGGCACGTCGTTGGTTAACAGGAAGTTACTTCCGTCCTCGTTGCGCACGTCACGCACGGCGGGCAGGGCCAGCAGCCGCTCCCTCCCCACCGATCCTGCGAAGCTGCACTCCACCGTGTTGTCGAAAGCCAAGCCCCGGATCAGCTGACGCGGCGTATCCAGGGCCATGATCCGGCCCTGGTCCATGATCGCCACCCGCTCGCACAGCGTCTCCGCCTCCTCCATGTAATGCGTGGTAACGATCACAGTCTTCCCCTGGCGCTGCATATCGCGGATCAGGTCCCAGAAGCTGTGCCGGGCCTGCGGATCCAGCCCCGTCGTCGGCTCATCCAGGAACACAGCCTCCGGGTCATTTACCAGCGCTGTGGCCACCGACAGCCGCTGCTTCTGACCTCCCGACAGGTTCCTCACCAGCGCCCGCCGCTTGTCAACCAGCGAGAAGCGCTCCAGCAACCCTTCCAGCGGGACCTTCTGCCGGAACAGAGCGCGGAAAGTCTTCAACGTCTCTTCCACCGTCAGCTCCGGCCATAGCGCCTGCGACTGGAGTTGCACGCCGATGCGCTGCTGTACCGCGCGTCGATGTCGTACCGCGTCCAGGCCCAGAAGCGTGATGCGTCCGGCATCCGGGGCGCGCAGACCCTCAATCATCTCCAGAGTGGTGGTCTTACCGGCGCCGTTGGGACCCAGCATCCCGAACGTCTCGCCCCGCCGGACCTGGAAGGAGATACCGGCCACAGCCACCAGGCTGCCGTAGCGTTTGGTTAGACCTTCGACGCTGAGAACGGTCTCCGGGCCGGCGGACGTTTGGGTGCCCGCCGGCGAGGCGACGGCCCGGCTAGGGTCGGACATCCCTAACCTGCTCTACCAGCCACCACCTGGCGGACGCTATTCAAGACCGGTGGCAGCTGGTCCTCAAGGCCATCCTTGGCTACGCTGTAGTGACCCCCGTGAAGCTGGACGGCCTCGCGATACTCCGGCGTATCGTCTGACAGGAGCACCGCGACCTTCAGCTCCGGCAAACGCTTTGCCAGACGCTTCAGCTCAGCGAGCCTGTCCTGCGTCACCATATCGACATCTAGAAGCAGGAGGTCGATGCGCGAGCTCGTGACCTGAGAGATCACTTCGGCTATGGTAGACGCCTCGCCGCTGACAACGCACCGGCCCAGCCGGGTAAGGACGCGGCGTATCGTCTCGCGAAAATGGGCGTTCTTATCGGCCACCAGCACGTGAATGGGCTGGCGCTGGGGCGGCCGTTTCCTGTGAAGGCTCAGGTCTTTCATAAGATTGTGCTAGGCGCATCATTAATGTGTAGGACGGCGAGCGATTTGTCTGTCAGGCAGACTAAGGATGACGCGTGCGGCTTTGCCCGACGCCGGGGGAGCCCATGCTATAATCGGTCTGCCAGAGGAGATGCAACTTGGCGCTGGATACGGCATCAGAGGCCGCTGATGAGCTTGTACCTGCCCTGCAGGTAGTAGGTAATAAACACCGCCTGCATATCCTGCAGATCCTGGGCGGCGGAGCCTTCGGGGTCGGCCAATTGGCCCATACCATCGGTCTATCGCGGCAGGCCGTCGGCCGACACCTGGCGGTACTGCAGGACCACGGTCTGGTGGAGCAGAAGCCCAGTTCAGAGAACGGCCGCCTTTACACACTGAACCGGCAGAAAGCGGCTATGTTGAACGCCTCCTTCCTCTCCGTGATGGGACGCCTGGGCGGCTCTGGTGGGCACGTCTCCGCCGAGGGCGCGGCTGCTCCCGATGAGACTCTGCACATGGTTGTGCCTCAGACCCCGGAGGCCTGTACGCATTGCCAGAACGCCCCCTTCGTTCGGGAGGTGCTGGACGAGTTGGACCAGTCGTTGGTCAAGGCGCGCCAGTACCAGGTCCGTTTGAGGCAGATGTCATCGCATGTTCTCACCGCCCAGGAAGAGGAGCGAACTCGGATCGCCCGTGAGCTACACGACGACACGGCACAGGCGCTGACATCTGTGCTTGTGCGCCTGCGCCTCCTTGAGCGGTCAGCGGAAGATAAGCGGCTGCGCTCGGGACTGGCAGAGCTCAGGGACCTAACGGTGGAGACGCTTGAAGGGGTGAGGCGGCTGGCGATCGACTTACGACCTCCTATGCTGGACGACCTGGGTCTGGAGGCCGCCATTCAGTCTCATGTCCAGGACTTCTCACGACAGCGGCAGATCAACGTGAATTTCACCAGCAGCGGCCTCGGCCGCCTTCCGCCGAATGTCGAGCTGGTGCTCTACCGGGTCGTCCGGGAAGCGTTGTCCAACGTGGCGAAGCACGCCAGCGCATCTCGGGTAGAGACGCGCCTGAGCCGTAAGGGACGAACGCTGCGGCTGCTGGTTGAGGACGACGGTTGCGGCTTTGATGTGGAGGCCGCCAAGGGCTCGCGTCAGTCCGGGCTTGGCCTGTTTGGAATGGAGGAGCGGCTGGCCCTCATTGGCGGAACTCTCCGAGTAGACTCATCACCCGGAAAGGGGACTCGTCTGTCAGCGGAAGTACCCCTACCGCGGAGTCGCCGGCAGTAGGCGCCCGTGGCCGAGAAGATTGGCGTCCTGCTGGCGGATGACCACGCTGTCCTGCGCTCCGGACTAAGGGCGCTACTGAACCTGGAGCCGGACCTGGAGGTAGTAGGGGAAGCGTCCAACGGTCGGGAGGCGGTGGAGCTGGCTCAGAGCGTGAGGCCGGACGTCATCGTCATGGACATCTCGATGCCGGAGATGGATGGCCTGGCAGCGGCGAAAGCGATCCACGAAATGGAGATCCCCAGGCACATAGTTATGCTGACGGTGCATGCAGAGGAGGCTTATCTGTTCCAGACCCTCCAGGTGGGCGCTTCAGGCTACGTCCTCAAGAGCTCAGCCGATAGAGAACTGATGGACGCAATCCGCGCCGCTCACCGGGGAGAGGTGTTCCTCTACCCGTCGGCTATTAAGAAGGTACTGGGCGAGTACCTCAGGGGCGCTCAGGGTGAAGGCGGCAAAAGAGAGTATGAGACGCTAACAAGCCGCGAGAAGGAAGTGCTTAAGCTCACGGCTGAAGGGTTCACCAATCAGGAGATAGCCGAAAAGCTGGTGATCAGCCCCAAGACGGTGGACACCTATCGGCAGCGTATCATGGAGAAGCTCAACCTACATCACCGCTCGGAGCTGGTGCGCTACGCACTCAAGACCGGGCTCCTTACCGCTGCTGAATGAGCGGCACAATGTCGGGAAAAACCCCACGCTGTGTAGTGGCTCTGCCTGACAGACAGCGGCCGGACACCCCGTTAGATTAGAGGTGCAACTGCGGGTGCTCCGGCTTCGATTTTGAGGTGGCCCGCCCAACGTCCGGAGTCCCCGCAGTCTCGTATTTCCAGGAGGGCGCGGCGCTGATGAAGCCGCTGGATGGGGTGGTCCTGGCTGGAGGATCGAGCCGCCACCTATGCCGCCATAGTGTTCCTCGCCTACTCGCTCCATCGCGGGTCCATAGGCCGCTGGTAAACCCCCGACACGGCGCCCGTCCAAGGCAACACCAGCC
>CAJXNA010000170.1 GCA_913056415.1 uncultured Chloroflexota bacterium
GACAGGCCCCCGTCCGGGGGCAGGCAGGACGAGCGGGCGACCCATGGGTCGCCCCCACATCTTCGACCGGTTCTACCGCGTGGACAAGGCGCGCTCTCGGGAAGCGGGAGGCGTCGGCCTGGGGCTGGCTATCGCCCGCTGGATCGCGGAGGCCCACGGCGGTTCCATCCGCGCCGAAAGCGTCTCCGGCGAGGGCACCGCCGTCACGGTGGAGCTGCCGGTGTCACGCTGACCCGCATCGGTGACTAGGGAGCGAAAAGCTCAGTATCCGGGAACGCGGCCACGTAGGCGAACCAGAAGGTGTAGCGGCTGGGAAGCGGCTCCAGCCTCTCGCCCTTGAGCGGCCCGGCCACCGCCTGGCCCGATAGACTCCATTCGCTCTCGGTCTCCTCGTCCAGGTAGCTCCGCCCGTCGAATCGGAACGTGAGCTGGGAGCCACGAGCTTCCGGCCGGAAGGCGCTTCCCGAAGGCCCCTCAGCGCTGGAGAAGACGACCACCCTCGTTCCGGCCAGGGTGTCGTTGATGGCGGCATCACCCAGGAGGCGCAGTGGATAGGCCACGCTCTCCCCATCGATCATCACGCCCAGCACTTCCTCTGCCGGTGACAGCCGATCATCCTGGGAAGCCTCGGACACGGGGAAGGGAAACCGCCCGCTGTTGACTGAGTCCGCGTAGTCGGAAAACGGATCGCGCTCGTAAGGGCGAGAGAAGCCCGTGTCCCGCGAGAGGACCAGCGTCCGCGGGTGGAGCTCCTTCCACTGACTCCAAGTGCTGGTTATCGCGGGCAGCGTACGCAGACGGTTGCCGGTGAGCGTCCCCACAATCGCTTCGCCGGCCGTCTGCCACCAGAAAGAGTTGGTCTCACGATCGAACATTACCAGGTCGGACTCGAAGAGAGCGCTCGTGTTGCCGAAGGTGAGCAGCATCCCGTCCAGGCGGCGGTCGTAGACGATTCCGCTACGACAAAGGGGACAGTAGCTGACCAGGACCGGCACTCCATCGAGATCGTCGTTCACGATTTCGTGGAAGTTCAGGATCTTCAGCGGGTAGGCCCAGGCGCCGCCGCTTGCGCTCTCGTAGCCCAAGACCAGGTCGTCCTCGTCCAGCCAATCACCAGCGGAGACATCATCGTATCTGGGTGCGTCCAGCGGCGGGATGACGTCCCGCAGAGCGATCACCCGCTCCTCGCTGATCTCCGACAGCGGGATGGAGCCACCGTCGAACGTATCGAAGTGGATGTCCTCGAGCGGTACGCCGTGTATCGATAAGTCAACCCCGGCCACGGTGCCGCCCTCCCCGCCGGCGGCCTCCGGCTCCGACGCCGCGCCGCCCCTATCGCCACCGAGGCAGGCGGCGGCCAGAATCGCGATGGCGGGCAAGGTCAGCAGCAGCTTGCGCAAGGAGATGAACCTTTCGGGAAGGGGACTGCGGCTCCCATGAATCTATACGGAGGGCTTCTGTAGTAGGATTGCCGGGGGAGTCACCGACGGGGCCGACAGCCTATGCGCTATCGCGCTCTGAGAACGCCTCGGCGACTGATGGCGTCTCTTCCTCTTCTTGAGCGGAGGCCCGCATACGGCGACGTGCGTACCAGGCGGCAACGGCGGCTAGCACGCCGACGATGGCCAGGATAAGCGCGTCCGGCACCGCCGAGGTAACGTCCTTCACCCAGGCGTCCGCTTCGAAGGAGAGGTCCGTAAAGCCCAGGTCTTCGTAGTAGGCCGTGAGGCCGGTGGTGCCCTGAAGGAGGATGAAGGAGACGCCGAGCAGGATGAAGACGACGCCGGCGATGAGATTGGTGCTGTGGATGGAGAGGGGGCCCAGTTCGAAGCCCCAGCCGCGGATCCACCGCCGCTTGCTCAGATGGGCGCGATCCCAGAGCATGGCCAGGAAGAACAGCGGGACGGTGGTGCCGAGGGCGTAAGTGGCGAGAAGGCCACCGCCTTCCAGGACGCTGCCGGAGGCTGCGGCCACTGTAAGCACCGCGCCCAGGATGGGGCCGGAGCAGAAGCCGCCGAAACCGTAGACAAGGCCGAGACCGTAGGTCGCAAACAGGCTGCGGGTCTCATTCGCCCCGCCGCCACCTATGCGGATGAAGGACAGGGAGCGCCCGGCAAGCTCCAGGACGCCGAAGCCGATAAGCAGGGCGCCGGCCACGATGATCATCGTGTCTCGATGGTCCAGGAAGAGGAACGTGGCGAGAGAAGCGCCCATTCCCAGGGGCACGAAGATCGTGGCGAGGCCGAGATAGAAGAGGACGGTTCGAACGGTCAGCTCGCTCTTGCCCTGGAAGGCGTAGGCGAAGAAGGCAGGCAGGAGCAGGGCGCTGCAGGGGGCCAGCAAGGCGAGGATGCCCCCGATGAAGGCTGCTGCGAAGGAGACCTCTACGATTGGCCGTCTACCCCTCGGAATGAGCGGCGTCGAGGAGCGCGGCCTCGATCAGCCCTACGAACGTCTCCGTGGGCTGAGCGCCGACGATCATCTCGCCGTTGATGAAGAAGGTGGGAGTGGCATTGACGCCCTCGGAACGGCCCAGCTTCTTGTCGGCGCTGATCACGGCATCGTAGCCCAGCCCCTCGATGCAGGTGGTGAAGGGGGCTGCCTCCAGGCCGTGCTGGTCAGCAAACCGCTGGAGATTGCCCTTAGTGAAGACGCCGGTGTTGACGCCGCGCTGGTTCTCGTAGAGTGTCTGGTGGTAGTCCCAGAACTTGTCTTGCTCGCCGGCGCAGTAGGCGGCGACGGCGGCGTCGTGGGACTCGGGCCCGTAGTTCTCAAAGTTACGCCAGACGAACCTGACCTGGCCGGTGTCAACGTAGCGCTCAATCAGATCGGGAAGGGTGGTCAGCTCGAAGCGACGGCAGAAGGGGCACTGGAAATCGCCCCACATCACCATCTCCACCGGCGCCGATTCCGAGCCGATGGCCGGCGGGGCGTAGCCGGCGGGGTAGGACGCCTCGACTTCAGAGGTACTCGGGTCGCCGCCGGTGCTCACCAGGAACAGCGCCGCTACCAGGGCCACCGCCACGCCGCCTACGGCGAAGTAGGGCCAGCGGCGCCACCAGTTGGCCTGGAGCGCGGCTTGTTGTCGCTTAGCCTTGGCCGCCCTGGCCGCCTTGCTCCGTTTGCTCATTATCCCGCCTCCCCAATGTAAGTTCGCCCCGCCGATCCAGGCGGGGACGGTGAAGCCGTCCGGGGCGTAGGGGGACCTAAACGCGCACACCCCCGACGGAGGACGTTTATCTCTTCTACGACGGCTGCGCGGACTCGGATTCGTCGGGCGGTGGCTAGGAGACCAGGGCGACACGCCCCTTGACGGAGACGAACAGGAACGCGGACGGGTCGTCGCGGCGGAAGAGCACCTCCACGCCCGGGTAGATCTCCACCGAGGTTATCTCCCGAAGCGCCCAGTAGGACCGGCCGAGGCGCACGTCGACGCGGCCGAGGGAGGGCCAGAGGGTGAGCAGCAGCGGCTCGCCCAGCTCCTGGCTACGGACGCTCATCTGGAATACGGGCCCGGGCTTGACGCCTGCGGGCTTACCTTCACGGCCGGGGGGTAGCTTCGGCACCTCGAACGGGGCCTTGCGGGCCTCGGCGCCCAGCAGCTCGGCGATGGCGTGGACGGCGGCTTCGTCGAAGGTCACGGGCGTGATGCCTCGATACAAGCTACCCCGCTGGGCCCAACGAGGGCGGAGTGGGTGGCGCCGAGCGGGATGTCCAGCCGGTCGCCGGGGGAGAGGTCAAGCTGCTGGCCGCCGGGCTCGACCAGGAAGCGGATGGAGCCGCGGGCGCAGTAGAGCAGCTTGTGGTAGGGGAGGGAGTGCGCGCCGTAGCGGTCGCCGGGGGCGTTAGACCACCAACGCGGGGAGAGGCCATCCTCACGGAGGAGGGCCTCGAGCTCCGCCTCGGAGGGAGGCTTGTCGCCGGGCCAGGGGGTGAGGGTGGGGGAGGTCACGAGCCCAGTCTACAGGATATGGGCTGTATGGTCGTTTTGGGGGCGGCGTATCTGTTGTTTGGTTGTTTTTCCGAAAAAGTTTCGTTTGGGGCGGGTTTCAGGTTGGGACGGGGGGCATCTGTTTGGTCGTTTTTGTCCGGTGCGGAGGTTGTGGCTGCGTTCATTCGTCCCGGTTGGAGTGTAGGGGTTAGGAGGGAGAGGTGGAAGGGGGAGGCGGCAGGTGTGGGGTTCTCGATTGGCCACGCCGCCCCAAGGTTATCTGTCCCGCCCGGCCCGCCCCCGGAGGTTGCCCGTCAGTGCGCGGCCTGGCCCCACAGCCCCGCTCCGCCAGCGGGTATGATATGATTCCGCGAGCATGCAAGCAGCTAGAAAGGGAATCTCATGACGCGACCGGTGGTGTTTTTCGAGATCCGCGGCAAGGATAGCAAGCGGCTGCAGGAGTTCTACGCGTCGCTGTTCGGGTGGAAGATCGACTCGAACAATCCGATGAACTATGGCATGGTGGAGCCCGGCATCGGCGGCCCGGAGGAGGGCGTGGGCGGTGGCATCGTTCAGGGCGAGACGCCGCTGGTGACGATCTACGTGCAGGTGGTGGACCTTAACGAGACGCTGGCGAAGGCGGAGGAGATGGGCGGCAAGGCGGTGATGCAGCCGATGGACGTGCCGGACGGGCCGACGATCGCGGTGTTTGATGACCCGGAGGGGAACACGATAGGGCTGGTGAAGCAGTAGGGGCGGAGCAGGCACCGCCCCACCCCTTGTGGGCGAAGATCTGCATGAGCCCGCCTGCCGGTAGGCAGGGCGGACACGTGGGCCCCAGATACGCCCTCAGATTAGGGGGCCCTTCGACAAGCTCAGGGTGAGCGGAGGGTCAGGCGCTGAAGGTGTTGGGGTCGTCAACGACGTAGAGCCAGGTGCCGTC
>CAJXNA010000171.1 GCA_913056415.1 uncultured Chloroflexota bacterium
GTTGTAGGGGCGACCCTTGGGTCGCCCTGGGCGAGGCAAGCCTCGCCCCTACAGGTTCCAGGCTGGCCCTCCCCCGATAAAGATCGGGGAGGGCCGGCGAAGGTTGAGGCTGAACACCCTGTACCGCGGCTTAAAACCCGCGGCATCAAACAAGACTAAGGGTTGCTTACCACTCATATTTCTCCACCCGCTGATCCTGAGCGCCTTCATGCCGCACCTTTTAAGGTGCGGTAGTCGAAAACCTGCCGTACCGCAGCTTGAAAGCTGCGGCATAGTATCAGCGCGCATATTTCTCTGGCCGTTCCTTCTGGGTGCGAATATAGTGCCTGACATGTGCCAGCGCGGCTGGTTCAACTGGCTTTGCGCCATATCGCTTCTGCCACAAGTGGTCTATTTGAGCATCCATCCGGAGCTCGGGGAACGATTGTAAAACCGCCCGAGCCGAGGCACCTTTTAGTAAATGCATGGCCTCACTTAATTGCTGACGGTCTTTCACTTCCAACAACAGATGGACGTGATCCACCATCGTTTCGCATTCAAGTAATGGAATTTGATATTGCAAAGCTATCTCTTGCATCGTCGCCTTCACTAACTGCTCAACGTCTCCCAACAACATCCACTTGCGCCACTTGGCTTTGAACCAGACATGATAGAACACGGCCGCCTATTCTATGCCGCACCTTTCAAGGTGCGGTAATGTCTTCTCTTCCCTCCGATGCCCCAGCCTTCAGGCTGGGGTAGAGAGTCCACTCAATCGCCATGCCAAACATCACTACTTGTTCCCCAGCGCGGTCTCCAGCATGCTGGCGCGCCCTAATCCTTCTTCTGGAGCCAGGGCATCATCGACCGCAGCTCCTTGCCCACCTGCTCTATCGGGTGCTCGGCGTTCTGCTTGCGCAGCGCCATGAAGCTGGGCCGGCCCGCCTGGTTCTCCAGGATCCACTCACGGGCGAACGCCCCGGACTGGATGTTCCCCAGGATCTGCTTCATGGACTGCTTCACACGGTCGTCGATCACCTTGGGCCCGCGTGTATAGTCGCCGTACTCCGCCGTATCGGAGATCGTGTAGCGCATGTAGGACATGCCACCCTCGTGGATGAAGTCCACCAGCAGCTTCAGCTCGTGCAGGCACTCGAAGTAGGCGATCTCCGGCTGGTAGCCGGCGGCGACCAGCGTATCGAACGCCGCCTTGATCAGCGCCGTGACGCCGCCGCAGAGCACCGTCTGCTCTCCGAACAGGTCGGTCTCAGTCTCCTCAGCGAAGGTAGTCTCCAGCACCCCGGCGCGGGCGCAGCCGATCCCCTTGGCGTAGGCCAGCGCAACCTCTCTAGCCGTCTCCGTGGCGTTCTGGTGTACCGCCAGCAGCGCCGGCACCCCCAAACCCTTGCTGAACAGCTCCCGCATGCCGTGGCCCGGCGCCTTGGGAGCGATCATCGTCACGTCCACGTCCGGCGGCGGCTGGATCTGGCCGTAGTGAATGTTGAACCCGTGGGCGAACATCAGCATATTTCCGGCGCTGAGACCGCGCTCAACGCTCTCCTGGTAGACCTGCCGCTGCACCTGATCCGGGACAAGCATCATGATGATGTCCGCCTCCCGCGCCACCTCCTCCACGCTGCCCACGCGGAGGCCGGCGTCCTGGGCAAGCTGCCGGGACTTGGAGCCCGGATGCAGGCCGACCATCACGTTGCAGCCGTTATCGTGCAGGTTGAGGGCGTGAGCGTGCCCCTGCGACCCGAAACCGATGACGCCGATCGTCTTTCCCTGTATCAGCTCCAGCTTGGCGTCGCTCTCATAGTAGATCTTGACCACGGTATGCTCCTTGCTCTACTTGACTGAATAGGGCGGCTCGAACCCCTGAAAACGCTCCGGCTCCTCATCCTCATCCCTCGGGTGGGACACGGCCGAGCCCCGCAGCATCGCCACACGGCCCGTGCGCACCAACTCGATAACGGTGTAGTCACTCAGCAGCTCGAACAGGGCGTCCACCTTCGCTTCGTCCCCCGTGACCTCCAGGATCACCGATTCCGAGGAGACGTCCACAATACTGGCCCGGAACAGGTCAGCGATCTCGATGATATGGCTGCGGTTGCCGGCGTCCACCCGCACCTTGATCATGGCCATCTCTCGGCTCACGATCTCCTCGGTGGAGATGTCCCGGATGTTCACGACGTCTACAAGCTTGTCCACCTGCTTGACCACCTGCTCGGCGTCCGTGTTGGCGTCCACGACGAACGTCATGCGGGAGAGACCCGCCGTCTCGGAGTGGCCGACGGCCAGGCTTTCGATGTTGAAGCCGCGCTGGCGCCACTTCGATACGATGCGGTTGAGCACGCCGGGACGGTCTTCAACCAGCGCTATTATCGTGTGCGGCTGGATCTTGTCTCGCTGGCTCACGCTGTGACCTCCACCCGCTCGTCCTCGTAGGTCGGCAGGTCAACCGTCTCGCCCAGGGAGGCGCCCGGTGGCACCATCGGGTAGCAGTTTTCATCCCCCTTGACCTGGAAGTCGCAGACCACGGGGCCATCGTGCTCCATGGCCTGGCGTATGACGGGCTCTACCTCCTCTTTGCAGGTGGCCCTGAGCCCCAGGACACCGAACGCCTCGGCCAGCTTGACGAAGTCCGGGTTGCGCATAGGCGTGGCCACGATGTTGTTGCTGTAGAAGAGCTGCTGCCACTGGCGCACCATGCCCAGGGAGTTGTTGTTGATGATGGCGAACTTGATCGGCCACTCGTACTCCGCGATGGTGGCCAGCTCCTGCATCGTCATCTGGAAGCCGCCGTCGCCGCAGACGGACCAGACCAGCTCACCCGGCTTCGCCGCCTGCACACCCATCGCCGCCGGCACCTCGAACCCCATCGTCCCCAGGCCGCCGGAGGTAACGAACGAGTTCGGCTTGTCGTACCAGAAGAACTGGGCGGCCCACATCTGATGCTGGCCAACGCCGGTCACCACGTAGCAATCGCCCCCCGTCACCTCGTACAGCTTCTGGATGACGTATTGCGGGAGTACATCGGCCGTCTCCCGAATGGTGATGGAGGGGTGATCCCGCCTCAGCCCCTCGATGCGGGCGAACCAGTCCGGACGCTCCACGTGCTGGACGTGCTTGTTGAGCTCGCGCAGGCTGTTACGAACGTCGCCCTGGAGGGTAGCGGTGGGGCGGACGTTCTTGCCGATCTCTGCCGGGTCGATCTCCATGTGGATGATCTTGGCGTTGGGGGCGAAGTCCTTGAGCCGGCCCGTGATCCGGTCATCGAAGCGCATACCAGCAGCGATGAGCAGGTCCGACTCGTGGATGGCGATGTTGTTCCAGTACATACCGTGCATGCCGGGCATGCCCATATACAGCGGGTGCGTGCCGGGGAAGCCGCTGATGCCCAGGAGAGTGGTGATGACGGGGATGTTGGCCTTCTCCGCCAGCTCCCGTATCTCATCGTAGGCCTGCGAGATGATGATCCCGTGCCCCGATAGGATTACCGGCCGCTTCGCCTCAGCTATCAGCTCCGCGGCCTTCGCCACTTCCGCTGGGTCCGGGTACAGCCGCGGCCTGTACCCCTTCAGCTCCACCTTCTCAGGCCAGACGAACTCGGCCTTCTGCTGGAAGACGTCGCGGGGTATGTCCACCAGCACCGGCCCCGGACGGCCGGTGGACGCGATGTGGAACGCCTCCCGTATGACCTTGGGTATCTCCGCCACGTCCAGCACCAGGTAGTTGTGCTTGGTGATAGGGATGGTGATGCCGGTGATGTCCGCCTCCTGGAAGCCGTCGCGCCCGATGAGGGCGCTAATCACGGCCCCCGTTATACAGACCAGGGGCACGGAGTCCATCCAGGCGTTGGCGATGCCGGTGACGATGTTGGTCGCGCCGGGGCCGGAAGTAGCGAAGCACACCCCTACCTTGCCCGATACGCGGGCGTAGGCGTCGGCGGCGTGGGCCGCGCACTGCTCGTGCTTCACCAGGTAGTGGCGTACCTTCGGGTAGTACTGGGGAATCGCATCGTACAGAGGCAGGTTGGCCCCGCCGGGGATACCGAAGACGTGCTCGGTCCCCTCCCTGACCAACGACTCCATCACCATTTGGGCTCCCGTCAACTCCGCCATGACTACACTCCTCCAGACACGATTACGCTCATCAGCGTTACATTCATCCCCTAATTGCTATCCGCATACGGCGCCTTCCGACGCCGATGATACAAGCCGGGCGTACTTGGCGAGCGCGCCGCTCGTGTACTTGGTCGCAGGCGCCTTCCAGGCATCCTGTCGCCGCTTCATCTCGTCCTCCGGGACCTGCACGTCGATGCGGCGCTTGGGGATGTCCACGCTGATGACGTCGCCATCCCGGACGAGGGCGATGGGGCCGCCGACCGCAGCCTCCGGCGCCACGTGGCCGGTCATGAACCCGCGTGTCGCCCCGGAGAAGCGGCCGTCCGTGATGAGGGCAACGTCCTCGCCCAGCCCCTGCCCGGCGATGGCGGCCGTCACCGCCAGCATCTCGCGCATGCCGGGGCCGCCGCGGGGGCCTTCGTTGCGGATGATCAGCACCTCGCCTTCGGCGTAATCCTTCTTGAGCACGGCCTCGAAGCATTCCTCTTCGCTTTCGAACACCCGGGCCGGTCCGGTGTGCTGCAGGACCTTCATGCCGGCGACTTTGACGATGGCCCCGTCCGGCGCCAGGTTGCCGGTCAGGCCGACGACGCCGCCCGTCGGCGACAGCGGATTGGTCACCGGGCGGATCACGTCCTGATCTTCGCGGAATTCAACGTCGGCCAGGTTTTCGGCAATGGTCTTGCCGGTCACGGTCATGCAGTCACCGTGAAGGAAGCCGCCGTCCAGCAGCGTCTTC
>CAJXNA010000172.1 GCA_913056415.1 uncultured Chloroflexota bacterium
GCGCAGGCACGGCTGTTGACCGTTCGGATGCGTCAAAAGGAGCTGTCGGGATTGTCGCACCCTCTGCCAGTGCATGTACCGGGGAAAAGCTACCCCACAGAAAAACCACTAGAACTGCCGCAATAATGTTTCTCATCAAAGTCCTCCCCCTCGAAGTGTGAGACAAAAGGGCTCAAAGACACTGAGCCTTTAGGGTTCACTTGGGCAGAGGACTAGATCAGGAGGGTTGAATGACGAATGTAGAGTTTCGGGGGAGAGTGATCGCGTACAGACTCGCACGGGTCAATCAAGGGAGTGCTGACCACGACGGTCGGAAGCAAACCAACCAGCGACAGAAGGACTGCTGTGACAGCCGGCGGCTCAAAATTGGTGGCCTTGGCTGCCACGATAGAGGGAAATTCCGATGTGGACAAGCGGCAACAGTCACAACTCGGTGCTCCGTCCTCCATCGAGCACGGTTGGCAACAGCCATTCGTGGCTGTCAGGCTGGCATCCGCTGTACACACGAATGCCGCCACTAGTGAGAGCAAGACCGCTGTGGCCGCGAATCTCATTGGCTTATCTATTATACGCACAAACTAGCATTTTGTCTCACCGCCCGGAATCGTGCCTTCCGCCAGCCACGCTCCACCTCGATGGTTTCGCCCGGGCCCCTCACGCAGCCCATCGAGCCCAGCCGTGCTCCGCTTCGGCTAATGTCGATGGTGTGAATCTTCTGGACAAAGGAATTGCCGTTGCGGTCCACGCCTCGGGCCTTCACCTGGAGCGCCTTCGCAATGCGTTGTTCTCGCCGTTGTTTCATAAACTGGCCTCACCGAAAATATCTGACTTGGTTGAGTATCGCCATCATAGGCCCCACCCGTCGGCAAGTCAACGCGACCTACTCCAGGAAAGAATACAAACTTGCTAAGCGGGGTTTTGTGCCCTTTGTCATAAACTTCTTCACCAAACGAACTTTTTCGAAGCCCTGGTGTTCCAAGCGACGCCGCGCAGTTTCAGCTCGCTTTTGACCCTGATACGGGCCAACCAGCACTTCATAGAAGCGCTTCCATGGAGGGTACCAGCGACGCCTATACGCCACAACGGTGCGAAATTTCAGCTTCTGGAGTAGTCGCGCCTGATGATTTGCCTCTGACTGGTTGGCACTCCTCGCGACCCTAAGGTAGAAGCTCGGCGCCGGGTCGACCTCGGAAGATCCTGCCGGGGAGTTTTTCGCGTGTTGGCGGGTAGAAGCAGTCCGTCCCGCCGGTTGGAGTGCAACTAGTGCGCTTTTCATCTTTGCCGCGGCTTCTTTCTCTATTGCTGGCTTTTCGGGCGGCTTCGGTGCCTGACTCATCATGTGCCCGGTAATAAATGCCGCAACTAGTCCCGCGGCTATGAGTGTCCCGACAGCATGGAGTCGATGTTGCGGTCCAGGAACACCATTCCCCGTGGCTGCGACAGGTGGGTGCGAAAGCTCGGTGGCCACTTGCCGCACCTCAGCATACGTTGCGTCATCGGTCCAGATGACTTCATAGACGTCTTCCTTGTCTGACTTTCCTTCAAGGATCAGCTTGCCCGTAAATATGCAGGGTATATCTGCTTCGAGCGAGATAACCTCCCGCACATTACTGGAGACGAGAATCTGCGCTGGCCCAGTGTGCTTTGTGATGCGGGCCGCCACGTTGACCACATCGCCATACACATCTTTGTCGTGGCGAAAAACGAGACCGTGATTGATTCCGATGCGAACCTGCAACTCCTCGAGTTCGGGCAAAGTCTGGTCGCACCACAGCAGGCGGCGCTGAATCTCGACTGCCGCACGGACGGCAAGTACAGGTTCTGGGAACACAGCCATCACCGAATCGCCTATGGTCTTGATGACTCTGCCGCGGAACTCAGCCGTAATGTTAGCCGCTAGATCGGCGTGCCGCTGGACCAACGCCAAGCCAGCCGCGTCGCCGAAGCGCTCGAAGTAGGAAGTAGAGCCGACGACATCGCTGAAGAGAACAGTGATAGGAGTCTTCAGGCGACACAGCTTCAGATCGATCCGAGCTCGCGCTTTCAACAGTTGCTCGATGTTGGTCTTCCGGCTGCTCATCATCAGGCCTGCAGCTATACCCGAGCCAAGTAAGACTTGGTCACGCGTTCCAAATCGGGCATGCTCCGTGTGACGTAAGCGGTGGTCCAAACCTCTTCGAGCCTGGAGGAGTAGGTACACGTGTCGGCTTGGGAATTAAGTCTCTGCTGTTCGGAGGCCATACCACACTGTCGCTCGGGACAGTTCCCCTTGGCCTCCCCCCGGATTCTCAGGTAGACGCCTGCTCAGACACTCGTATACTGATATGCTCGACCAGGAAATCAAATAGGAAAATAAGTCCTATTGCTCGCTAGGACGCAGGTCCCCCCACACAAGTTCTTTACTACTAAGAATTTAGTGAACGCACAGGACCTGAAGGTCGGGAAATAGCCCCCTAATTGATACGTGGCTTCACCGCGGTTGCGGTAAGGTAAATCCTATTTTTCCCGTTGAGAGGCGGAGGCTCTCCTGGGCTTCGGGACAGTTTTAGTGCAGGCTAGGCCCCACCCGCAGGCAAGTCAACGAGAAGGGATACAGCGCCAAGGCGCCCTTGACCGACCCCTGGAGGTAAAGGTAGTATGTGCGAAGCTGCTGCGGATTGAGCCACTATTGGCTCTTGGGGGAGGGGGTCATGCGAAAGCTTTCCGCCTGGTTTCTCCTGGTGCCATTTCTACTGCTTGGCACCTTGTTGTCAGCCAAGCCTCCTATCAAGCTAGACGGCTTGAAGGCTGCTGCCCGGATTGTGCGCGATGCCAACGGCATCCCCCACGTCTCCGCCCGCGACAAGGGCACCGGCCGCGAGCAGAAGATCACCATCCAGGCCGGCACCGGCCTCACCGAGGAGGAGATCGAGCGCATGAAGGCGGACGCGGAGGCCCACGCCGAGGATGACCGCCGCCGTCGCGAGGAGATCGAGCTCCGCAACCAGGCCGACTCCCTCGCCTACACCGCCGAGAAGACCGTCCGCGAGGCTGGCGACAAGATACCCGCCGACGTCCGCACCGACATCGAGGCCCGCGTCAAGGACGTGCGTGACGCTCTCGCCGGCGAGGGCGACACCGAGCGCATCCGCACCGCCGTCAGCGGCCTATCCGAGGCGCTGCAGAAGGCGGGCTCCGCCGTCTACGGCGAGCCGGGCGAGGGTGGCCCCGGTGCGCCGCCCCCCGAAGGCGAGGGCGAAGGTGAGGGCGAACAGCCCGCCGAGGAAGGCACCGTAGAGGGCGAATACCGCGAGGTCTAGGCCCAAACCCGGTGGGACAGGCTTTAGCCTGTCGTGCAGGCCGAAGCGGCCTGACCCCGCCCTGCTTTCTAGTCGCCGCCTAGCCCTCTTCCTTGCGGCTCCCTGCCTTCGGCTCCACCGGCACGATGAACACCAGCACCAGGTAGAGGACGAAACCGGGGATGACCAGCGTGAAAAACGTGATGACGAGGTAGGCGATCCGCATCAGGGACGGGTCCAGGCCGAAGAAGTCGGCCAGCCCGCCCAGGACGCCCAGCAGCTTCCGGCCCTTCCGCCTTCTGTACAGCCGCTTCGGTTGGTCCGCCACGGCGCACCTCCTCCCCTCAAGCGCCTAGCGTCTTCACCCTGCGCAAGCATTATAACCTACGCTAGCCTGCGCCGGATTTCACTAAACCTACCCTTCTGCTAGAATGGGCGCCGTGACTACGACTACCCCCGCCGTCAAGCCGTTCCCGCCTCGCCTCTGGGCCCAGGCGCTCTACACCATACCCCGCGTCGATCTGGCGGAAGTCGACCCCATCACCCGCTGGCTTGTCCTCTCCCGCGCCTCCGTCGTCGTCATGACCGCCACCTCCGCCGTCATCGGCGGCCTGCTCGCCCTCCGCGATGACGTCTTCGACGCGCCGTTGCTCATCCTCGCCGCCATCGGCCTGGTGCTCGCCCACGCCGGCTCCAACCTCGTGAACGACTTCTGGGACTTCCATCGCGGCGCCGATACCGAGGATTCGCCCCGCGTCAATTACGCCCCCCATCCCCTCACCGACAAGTCCGCCCAGCGGCGCTCTTTCGTGGGCATCACCCTCGCCCTCCTCGCCGTCGCTGCCGCCATCGGCATCTACCTTACGGTCGTCGCCGGCCCGCTGCTCCTCGCCTTCGCCCTGACGGGGGCGTTTGTCCTCCTCCTCTACTCCGGTGGGCCGCTGCCCCTGAAGTACTTCGGCCTGGGCGAGATCGCCGTGTTCATCGTCTGGGGCCCCCTGATGATCGGCGGCGCCTACTACGTGATGGCGGAGTCGCTCCCCGGCTGGGTCGTCCTCGCCTCCATCCCCTACGCCCTGGGCGTCACCACCGTCCTCTTCGGCAAGCACCTCGACAAGCTCGCCTTCGATACCGAGCACGGCATCCGCACCCTGCCCATGCTCCTCGGCGAGGCGCGGGCGCGGCGCCTGACTCAGCTCCTGAGCCTGGCCATGTACGCCTCCGTCATCGCCCTCGCCGTCTGGCAGACGATGCCCGGCCTGCTCCTGGTGGCGGGCGCCCTACCGCTGCTGCTCTGGGTGTTCCGCATCTTCAGCTCGCCCAAGCCGAAGGAGCCGCCGGAGGACTATAAGGGCTGGCCTCTCTGGTTCGTGGGGATAGCGTTCATCCACAATCGACGCTTCGGCGTCCTGTTCGTCGCCGGACTCATCCTGCAGCTCGTCGGCGAAGCAGTCGTCGGCTGATCGCCGCCTTCGCCTGAACAGTTAGGGGCTGCGGCTACTCCAGCACGGCGGCGCTGACAGAGAAGACGCGCTTGGTGGC
>CAJXNA010000173.1 GCA_913056415.1 uncultured Chloroflexota bacterium
GTCGCTCAGCACGAGCGCGTTCACTCCTCCAGCCGCTGCAATTTTTCTGAGCTCGGGGTCTTCCCCACTCCGCCGCGAGTAGAAGAGGAGCGTGTCGTTGTCCAACCACGTCGGATACAGTTCGGAAGCCGTGCTGTCAGTGAGCAGTCGGATCGCGCCATTCCGAACCTCCATCACGTAGATGGACGGTCTTTCACCCATCAACCCGTCGTGTAGATAAAGGCGCGGATCGGGTTCCTTGCGGGCGGCGAACGCAATGCGTGTTCCGTCCGGGGACCAAGCCGGGTCACGCGCTTCAAGGCTGTCAGGTGTGAGGGGCTCGAGCGAGTCCGAGGCAAAGCGGTAGATCCAGATCCGGCTACGGCCGGCACCCGCCGCCACCGCGATCATCGCGCCGCCGGCGACGACGAGCACGACGGCGAGGGCGGCGGCGACACCGGCAGCGGCTATACGCGCGCCGAAGGCCAGGGGTGAGGCGACAGGCGTCGGGCGACGGGGCGCGACCCGCTCCGGGCTGAGGGTGAACGACCGCGGCGGCTCGACCGCCGGCAGCTCCTGGAGGGCGGCGACGGTGGCGCGGAGCTGCTCCATCTCCTGACGACAGCGCCCGCACTCCGCCAGGTGACGCTCCAGCCGCTCGGCGGCAGAGGCATCTAGCTCGCTATCGATGTAAGCGGAGAGCTGATCGCGGAGGCGACGGTGTCGGTTGAACCAGAACATCATCAGTTACCCTCACTAGAAGGACGGAAGCGAGACGGCAAAAGTTCCCCGCGGGCCAGGAGGAAGTCGCGCAGAGCGGCGCGGCCGCGGCTGATGCGGGACTTGACGGTGCCCAGGGAGGCGCCTGTGGCTTCGGCAACCTCTTCGTAGGCGAGGCCCTGGACATCGCGGAGGATGACGGCAAGGCGCTGGTCGGGCGGGAGGGATGCCAGACCTTCCCGGAGGCGGCCGGCCAGCTCCATGCGCTCCGCTCGCTGCTCCAGGGGCTCATCGGAGGCGGGCAGCTCGGCGGCCATGTGCTCGTCGTCACCGCCGGCGTCGAGGGGCGTCTGGGGACGGGAGCGGCGACGGCGTAGCTCGTCGTAGCAGGCGTTGGCGGCGATGCGCATCAGCCAGGCGCGAAAGTTGCCGCGGCGGAAGCGGGAAACGGCGCGGAAGGCGGCGACGAACGCCTCTTGGGTCGCGTCCTCGGCGGGCTGGCGGGAGCCGAGCATGCGCAGGCAGAGACCGTAGACCTGCCCCTGATAGGCGAGGACGAGGGAGTTGAAGGCATCGAGGTCGCCGCGCTGGCTTCGCTCTATGAGTGCGACTTCGTCTGTCTGCATGCGGGAGAGCCCCGCCTATTCTAGCAGGAGCTTGCGAAGATGCGGTGCGTTGACATTTAGGCATCGGAACCTTTGCGGCGTCCCATCCGTCAAGTAGTTGAGAGGGCGAAAGGAGACGGCCGAAATGCGTATTTACCGGAGGGTGGCCGCTGGCTTGCTAGTCATCGTGGGCGCGGTGCTGGGCACAGTGCTCGGCATCTCTCTCATGCAGGGGTCAAACGCCGATGAGACGGCCCGATACGAAGTAACCGTGCAGTTCAACGGTTCGGTGACCCAACAGGAGATCGATGAGGCCGGGGGGCTGCTGCGAACGTTCGACGACGACGTCGATTTCCTTATCATGGAGATCTTCCCGCCCATCGGCCGCGCCGTGCTGACCACGGATGCAACCGGCTTTTGCCCGGCGGTGAAGGCAGCGCTGGAGGCCGAGAGCTACGTCGATAGCGCCACATGCCGGCTGTGGCAGGAGCCCGATCAGGCTGAGCCGGACGCCCCGGTCAGCACTAACAACGACCCAAACTCGTAAGGAAGCATCCCCATCGCGTGTCAAAGACGCGGCGACGAAACTCTCCGTGCCCAGCCGCGTCTATTGTGAGTGCGGGGCGTTTGCTACAATTGGAAGTGCATATGAAGGATGACGGAGAGATAGAAGACGAACTGCCGTCAGAAGAGGAAGAGGCGGCGGAGGCGGAGCAGGAACTCCAGCCCGATCTGCCCTACGATCCGCTTGTCGAGCCCTGGAACGACGCTGCTTCGGCTTCAATAGCCGCGTACCGCCTGAGCCAGCGGCAAGAAGGGGAAGCCCTTCGGCCAAGCGCCGCGCCCCCCTATACAGCCCAGCCCTATCCTCGCGACGACCAGCTGAGGGAGCTGCGCCGCCGTCTGCGGGAGGGTACGGTTGTCGTCCCCCGGCGGCGGGGCATCTGGTCAATCAACGCCTGGGAGCTGGTGGAGACGCTGTTATTGGCGGTGCTAATCTTCTTCGCGATCGGAGGGATCCCCGGCCGTGACGGGGGAACCATACAGAACTTTAAAGTCGAAGGGGCGAGCATGGAGCCCAGCCTGGATAGCGGCGAGTACCTCATAGTGAACAAGCTGACCTATGCGGAGATCGACCTGAGCATCTTCGATTGGCTGCCGTTTTTCGACTCCGGAGACAACCCGGTGCACCACCTGTGGGACGTTCCCAGCCGGGGAGACGTGATCGTGTTCCGCTCCCCTCCGGACCTCGAACGGGGCGTCAAACGCGATTTCATCAAGCGCATTATCGGAGTGCCCGGCGATACTGTGGAGATCGACCGGGACGCCGGCACAGTGAAGCTGAACGGGGAGGTCATAGAGGAATCGTACATCCAGGGTAAAACCACGTGCTCTAGCTCCTGCGGGCCCTGGGTAGTGCCGGAGAGGGCCTACTTCGTGATGGGGGACAACCGGCAGAACAGCAGCGACTCGCGGCAGGGGTGGTTCGTGCCGGAGGAGAACATCATAGGCAAGGCGCTGATCACCTACTGGAAGGACGGCAGCCCGGCGCTGGACCTGGCGCCCAACCACAAGGTCTCAATCACCAGCGAGGCGGCGGCAGAGGAGTAGATGACGAACGAGGCCGACCCGTCGGCCCTGCTCCGGGAGGTAGGAGCGCTGATGGACGGCCACTTCCGCCTCAGCTCCGGCCGCCACTCACCCGTTTACGTCGAGAAGTTCCGTCTACTTCAGGACCCTAAGGCCACAGAGCGGCTCTGCCGTCTCATCGCGGACCGGTTCCGGGACGATAGGCCGGAGCTGGTGGCCGGCCCCACTACCGGCGGCATCATCCTCAGCTATGAGGTGGCGCGACTGCTGGGGCGGCGCGGCATCTTCGCCGAAAGGGCCGAAAGGGGCCGCGATTTCCAGCGCGGCTTCCAGGTGCGGCCGGGCGAGCGCACGCTCATCGTGGACGACATTCTGACCACCGGCGGCAGCATCCGGGAGGTGATTGAGGCGGTGCGGCGGGCCAAAGGCGACCCCATAGGCGTGGGGGTGCTGGTGGACCGCAGCGGTGGCCGCACGGAGTTTGGACTGCCGCTGTTCGCCTGCGTGGAGCTGGACCTGACGACTTACGCCGAGGGCTCCTGCCCCCTTTGCGATGCCGGGGCGCCTCTGACCGTAACCTGACATGCTCTCGCAAGAACAGGAAGCGTTCGTCCGCGCCCAGCGGGTCGCCCACCTGGCGACGGCGGACGCAGACAGCCGGCCATTCGTCATACCAGTCTGTTTCGTCTACACAAACGGCCTCCTGTACACGCCGGTGGACGAGAAGCCGAAGAGCGGAAGACGCCTGAGGCGGCTCCGCAACATCGAAGAGAACCCGCAGGTGGCGCTGGTGTTCGACCGCTACGAGGACGACTGGGAGCGGCTGGCCTGGGTGCTGCTGCGGGGAAAGGCCTCGCTGGTGACGGACGCGGGCGAGAAGGCGCTGGCCCTGGCGGCGCTGCGTCGCAAGTACGAGCAGTACCGCGCTATGGCGCTGGAGGAGCGGCCGCTGATCCGGATAGAGCCGGAGCGCGCCGCAAGCTGGGGGGCGGTCTCGGGGCAAGACTAGACGGCGACCCGTGGCTTCGACCCTGGCTAGGAAGAAGGGAGCGGGCAGACAGCTCGTTGACAGGTGAGAAAGGGGCCTGCATAGTAGTCCGCGGGGCCCGTAGCTCAGCGGTTAGAGCTCCGGACTTTTAATCCGGGAGTCGTGGGTTCGAATCCCACCGGGCCCTCCAAGATTTCAGATACATACCTGGCAGCGGCATGACCTGGCGGAAAGGGCCGGGACAAGCGGTCGCGATCTTCCCGTCCGACGCCCCCTGGACCTTCGAATCTGCAGGTCCCCCGCGTCCGGCAAGGGGCTCTCCGATGAGTAGGACCGGACAGTGAGATTCGTGAAGCACAACATCGTCGAGCCGCTGTTTTCCATACCGGTAGTGGTCACAGCCGACTGGTATTTCAAGGACGGAAGAGGGGGGGCAGACCATCAGCTTTTCGGCCAAAGGGTGACCTCCAGAGTTCGCTGGTAATGGCTGTGGGGGGCCAAAATTACATCCGATCTGTAGGGGTTGACGCACTGGGCCAGCGTTGAGGCACTACATCCTCACGGAGGCCTGCATTGATCACCTACGTTCTGCTCCTTTGCTCTGCACTGCGCGCCAGCCTGCGTTATCGACAGCATCTGGTCCTTGAGAATCTCGCCCTCCGTCAGCAGCTCGCGGTACTAACTCGCCAGTCGCGTCGGCCGAAGCTACAGCCTGCTGACCGCCTCTTCTGGTCATTCCTCTCACAGCTGTGGTCTCGGTGGCGATCGGCGATGGTTCTCGTACAGCCTGACCTCCGAGAATCCCCGCTGGGGCAGCATGCTCGGGCTGGCCCGCCGCGGGCGGGCCGGATCATTGCTCGCCCGGTGCTGGGTGGCCCGCATCACGAGTACGAGT
>CAJXNA010000174.1 GCA_913056415.1 uncultured Chloroflexota bacterium
GGAAGCGATGGTCGTCGTGCCGATGGCCGGTCTCCTCCGTGACCTCACCACCAGCGATCCTGTAGGCACCTCCATGCTGGCGCTATCGCCCATCGTGCTGCTGGCGGTAATTCGCGATCTGCGTCCGGTTGAGAGCGATTTCCTGCCTACGCTGGCGGTTGTGGCGATAGCCAGCTTGGCCTACTCTGTAGTCAGCATGACGGTGCTGACCGCAGTTGGCGACGACGTACCGTGGGGTACTGCCATGCTGCGTGTCGCGCTCCCCTCTATGCTGGTGAACCCTCTGTTCACCGTGCTCATATATCCACCCATACGATGGCTGACCACGCGTCCCAAGAGAGAGAGCTTTGGCGTAGGTTCAGCGGTGCAACTCTAGACTGCCATGAACCCGTACCTGAGGCCGGACCACCGAGAGCGAGCGCGCCAGCGCGATAAGCGAGAGCCGCCGGGCCGCTACCACCCGCTCTTCACAGCGCTGCGAGCGCTAGTCATTCTGCTCTTCGGCATCCTCATCGTCCAGCTGGTGCGGCTCCAGGTCATCAACAGCGACGACTACGCCCATCGGGCCGAGATCAACGCCCTGCGAGAGGTTCAGATTCCGGCGGCGCGCGGCCTCATCCTCGATCAGGACGGGCGACCACTGGTCAGAAACGCCGCCCGCTACTCGGCGGCCATCTTGCCCGGAGACCTCCCAGATCGGGGAGAGATGGGCGTGTATCGCCAGATGGAGAGGGTTACCGGCGTGCCCATGGATGAGATCGAGCGGATGGTGCTGGCCGGGATCGAGACCAACGGCGCCTTCGATCCCGTGGTCATCAAGCCGGATATAGACGAGGAAACAGCGCTAACCCTGCGCGAGCTGGAGCCGGTCACTCCCGGCCTCAAGCTACTCGTGGAGCCGACTCGAGAGTATCTGGCGGCGCCCTACCTCTCACACGTCTTGGGCTACGTAGGCCCTATCTCCCAGGAAGAGTACGAAGAGCTAAGAGGCCAGGGCTACCTGTTTCAGGACTACACCGGCAAATCCGGCGTGGAGCTCACCTATGAATCCGTTCTTCGCGGACGGCCCGGGAAGAAGCTGATCGAAGTGGACGCCCTTGGTCGCGAGCTGAAGGTCATCTCGGAGCGGCGGCCCTTGGACGGTACTAACCTCGTCCTCACCATCGATCTTGACCTCCAGAAGATGGTGCAGGAAACGCTGCAGGAGTTCACGGCGGAGGGCGACAGCGCGGCGGCGATAGTGATGGACACTGACAGCGGTGACATTCTGGCCATGGTCTCGCTGCCGGGCTTCGATAACAACGCGTTCTCCGGCCCCCTCAGCAACGACGACCTGGCCGCCATTGTCGAGGCGCCCGGAAAGCCCCTGGTGAACCACGCCCTCGCCGAAAGATACGCGCCCGGCAGCACCTTCAAGACGATCGTCGGAGCGGCCGCCCTTCAGGAAAGGATCGCCTACACCGGCACCACCATCACCAGCCGCGGCTACATCACTGTGGAGAACGAGTACGACCCCAATGTGGTGACTCCGTTCTACGACTGGTCCGCCCTCGGCACCCTGGACTTCTACGACGGCATCGCCATGTCCTCCAACGTCTACTTCTACTACCTCGCCGGCGGCAAGGCGGACGAAGGATTCCCCGGCCTGGGTGAGGCCCGCATCGCGAAGTACGCGCGTGCCTTTGGCCTGGGCGCGGCCACAGGCATCGACCTGCCCGGTGAGTCGGCTGGTCTGGTGCCGGACGCGCAGTGGAAGGAGGAGACCTTCGGCGACCCCTGGTTCCTGGGCGACACGTACAACTTCGGCATCGGCCAGGGCTATCTGTCAGCTACTCCGTTGCAGATCATTACCGCTGTCTCAGCCATAGGCAACGGCGGCAAGGTGGTCAGGCCGCATCTGCTGCGGGAGGTACAGGACAGCCACGGCAACGTTCTACAGCGATTCGAGAAGAGCGTGCGAGGCATAGTGCCGGTGGAGCCGGAGTACCTCCAGATCGTGAAAGAGGCGATGCACGAATCCGTAACCAGGGGAGTGGCCCAGAAGGCGGCCGTGCCGGGTCTCGAAGTGGCCGGCAAGACGGGAACGGCGGAATTCGGCCCGGCGCGCCCGGGATCACAGGAGACTCACGGCTGGTTCGTGGGCTTCGCTCCCTACGATGAACCTGAGGTCGCCGTGGTGGTGTTCTTCCAGCGCGGCATTGGCGGCAGCGACGCCGCCCCAGCGGGCAGCAAGATTCTGGACTACTACTTCCACGGGCCTCGGTTGGCGCAGAAGCCGGAGGAAGGCGAGTAGTGCAGCGCCACGCCTTCCGCCACTTCGACTACGGGCTGCTGTTGCTGGCCGGAGGACTGGTGGCCTACGGCGGCCTACTCATTTATAGCGCCTCGCTCACCGCCTACCCGGACGGCATCGCCGGGCTCAGCCACCCCGTTGTCAAGCAGGCGTTGTTCGCGGCGTTTGGGCTGACGATGATGGCGATCATCGCCTGGATGGACTACCGCGTGTTCGGACAGATGGCGCCGGCGCTGTACGTCCTGGCCATCCTTATACTGGTGGTGGTATTGTTCCTGGGCGAGAGCACCTTCGGCTCGCGTCGCTGGATAACCGTGGGCGGCACGCAGATACAGGCCTCTGAGGTCGCCAAGCTGCTCACGATCATCGCCCTCGCCCACTTCCTGGCCGACCGACAGCGTCAGATCACACGCGTGCGGGTCTTCCTGGCTTCGTTGGCGCTGGCGGCGCTGCCGGCGGCGCTGGTCATGGCGGAGCCGGACATGGGCACGGCGATCATCTTCGGCGCCATATGGGTGGGTATGGTGCTGATGGCCGGGGCGCGTGTGCAGCATCTCCTCGTCCTCGGCGGCTTCCTCCTGGCCGCCATACCGTTCGCCGCCCTGGCCGTACTCGGTGACTATCAGCGGGATCGTATCGCCCTTTTCTTCAACCCCAACTCTGATCCCCTCGGCGGTGGCTTTAACATCCTCCAGGGCGAGATCAGCGTCGGCTCTGGCGGCGTCTTCGGCAAGGGGCTGACAAACGGCAGCCAGACGCAGCTCGACTTCCTGCAAACGCCGGCGACGGACTACATCTTCAGCGTGTTGGGAGAGGAGCTGGGGCTCATCGGCGCCTTGGTGCTGCTGGCGCTGTTCACGGCGCTGCTGTTCCGGACGATTCGGGTGGCCAGCCTGGCGCGGGATCAGTTCGGGCGGCTGCTGGCGACGGGGATCGCCATCATGATCCTGTTCCAGGTGTTCATCAACATCGCGGTGAACATCAGGCTGCTGCCGGTGACCGGCATACCCCTGCCGTTCGTGAGCCAGGGCGGCAGCTCCCTGATCATGCTGTTCGTCGCCCTGGGCCTCCTCCAGAGCGTGCTCTTACGCCACCGCCAGCTCGAGTTCTAGCCCTCCCAGTGCACCTCGAACAGGCGCACCGGGTCTGAACCCCACGAGAGAAGCGAGGATTGCTACCCCGAAACTGTGCTAATATCCTCACACGTTAGAATAACGCCGCCTCTTGACAAGATTTGTAAGTTCCCCTAGAATCAGTTGCCACGCTTATCTAGGGTCGCAAAGGGGGTGTCTTGAGCGAGCATGCGCCAAACAACCTCATCGGCGCTCCAAGTGAGGAGGCTCTATGAAGAACACTCTTACCACTGGCATCGTCGGTTACGGAACCGTAGGGCAGGCCACCGCCCTTCTGTTCGAAGACGTAGCGATATACGACCCCCCTAAAGGCCACACCGATGTGTCCGCCCTGGCTCAGTGTCCCGTGTCCTTCGTCTGTGTTCCAACCCCTACGCTGACCGACGGACGGTGCGACCTCAGCTTCGTCTACGACGCGGTGTCACAGGTAGCGCCTCTCCTCTCGAACAAGCACGTCCTCGTCATACGCTCAACCGTGCCCCCGGGCACCGTCCGTCAGCTCCAGGAAGGTTTCCCGAACACCCATCTCGCCTCTAACCCGGAATTCCTGCGGGCGCACCGTCTAGAGGAGGACTCGCTGCGCCCCTCACGTGTGGTCATCGGTGCCGATACGGTCTACTCCCGGCAGCGGCTTCTCAAGCTCTACCACTCCCGCCTGGGACGCGGTGTGCCCTGCGTCATTACCGATTCCGTCACCGCGGAGTTCATCAAATACGCCGCCAACTGCTTTCTGGCTACCAAAATCGCCTACGCTCAGGAGATCCGTAAAGCCACCCACCACATCGGCACCCATTACGAAGACGTGGTGCGAGCGGTCGGCCTTGACCCTCGTATCGGCCCAGGCGATGAGTGGTTTCTCGACGGCCTCAACGATGAATGCCTCCCGAAAGACTTGGAGGCGTTCATCTCTCTCCTGCGCAGTTGGCGCACCGACAGCAGGCTGCTGGAGACTGTTCATGACCTCAAGGACGAGCGCCTTCAGGGCCGCCCGGTAGCCGCGCGCAAGAGGGTGCCTCCCCAAGCGAGTCGTCAGCGCAAATGAGGCATGCACATGCTGCAAGTCACCGAGAAAGCAACTGCTTTCCTCTGGGAGGCCCAGCGCAACAGACAGTACCGCGGCATGACCTATCGACTGGTGGAGAGACACGGTGGCTTCGGGCTGGCGTTCGACACTCCGACAACCGATGATCTGATCTTCACATGCGAGGGAAGTGAGGTCCTCTGCGTTTCCCCTACTACCGCGGAGTGTGCGTCCGACCTCATCATTGACCTCGAAGAGACGCCGGAGGGACGCGGCCTGAGCTTCTCCGTACGGCACGGATAAGCCG
>CAJXNA010000175.1 GCA_913056415.1 uncultured Chloroflexota bacterium
GGCCAAATCATCACCCGCCGCCCGGCCAGCGGCGACCAATCCGCCTTCGCAGCCCCGTTGCAGCCGTTGGGCGACGTCACCGCGACGAACTCGGGCAGGAGTACGGACGGCGGCGGACGACACGCGGACGACAGCGCTATTCTGCAACCCATTGATGTTGAAGTCTTTCGGACGACCCGGACGATCCGGACGACGACGACGACGGATTCGCCGATGTAGTAGAGAACTACACTACTACGGACTCGCTCAGCGCGTGCGCCTCTGGCCCTTCGCACGATGCTTGGCCCGTGGATCCGCTGCCGGACGCCACGGTGAACCTGTTGGACATACTAAAATTGAAGCCTTCCTTTAACAGTCAGGACGGAGACACCCGGTTCAACAAGCGACTCGACCTGGACATCTCGGGCACAGTCAACACACTGGACATCCTTAAGTTCAAGCCCTATTTCCTGGAATCCTGCTCGCCAGATTAGTAATGACCACGCGAGATCGTATGAACTCTGACAACAGGGAGACCACCGGCACTATGAAGGAGACGAAGTAAGCTCTCATGAGCATCAGAATGCTCGCCTTCGCAGCGCTCACCGTCATCGCGCTGGGCGTAGTCACGCTCGTCCTAACCAAGACTGAAGCCCTACGCTCCGGTCAAGATACGGTCCGCAGTGCCGCCGAGGCGTTCGGCAGCGATCTCGCATTTGCCGTCGTCGTCCTCGAGACCGACACGGACGGCGACACCATCCCCGATTCTACAGATCCCACCCCGGATCACGATGTGGCCATTTCCAACGTCTCCGTGCAGGGCCCCGCGCCGATCAACCTGAGTGATACGACCGGCGCCTATATGTGGGTCACCGCCGATATAACGAACCTGCGTAATCACGACGATGTCGTTACCATCGCCTTGGACATCTCCGGCATGCCTGAGAGCTGCGCCCTCGATATCTCCCTCGTAGTGCCGGGGCAGGATACGTTCATACTCGCGGCCAACGAAAGCAAGACCATCGTTTACCGCATCCGGTTTGAATGTCACGCCCCTACCCCGCCAGACCAGCACCATCTAATGGTGGACCTCTGTATCGATCACGTAGTCCAGCCCGGCGACGGAGATGAGACGACCGAGCAGCAGGAAAACAACCTCGCCTGGCTCAACATACCGATCTTAATCTCTGACATCGTCCTCGACCCTATTCCGCCACCCGAAGAATGGGCGACACCAACACCGCCTGCCGAGCCGGACTGTCCTAAGCCCACGCCTACGCCCACGCCCACACCTACGCCCACACCGACACCGACGCCCACACCCACACCGACGCCCACACCTACGCCTACACCGACTGCCGCTCCCACCGCCACACCTTCGCCCACACCCGCGCCGACCGCACTGGCCGTGGTCCAGGGCCCGTCTTCCCTACCGGATACCGGCGGCGCGCCGGAGGAGGCCACCGTCAGCTACTTCTCCCTGCTGCTCGGGCTCGCTGGCCTGGCCCTCCTGAGCGGCGCCGGTACGTTGGTGGCCGTGGCCGCGAGGCGAAGGCGCTAGCCGCTAGAAAGATAGAGGACACAGAAGCCGCCGCGCTTTCAAGCGCGGCGGCTGTGCTTTAGCGTGCTGCCGTCACCGCCCCTCCAGCCAGCGCACGATCTTGCCGACGTTGTCGCGCAGGTTCAGCTTCGCCTCGCCAATGAGCCAGCGGTAGCAGTCAAGCCGCTGGGACGGGTCCTCCGCATAGTCCTGCCAGGCGAGTACGAACGCCCGCCCCTGAGCCTTGGCTGAGCCCTCTTTGGGAAACAGGTGTACGTAGATCGTGCCGCCGTCGTCCGTCAGGCTGATGCCGCTCACCGCCGCCTCCATAAGCTCCTCGCGGCCCAGTTGGGCCAGCTCTCGCCGCAGCTCTCGTTCCAGGAAACGTAGCGCCATCGGGCCAATGCTAGAGCGGGAGGCCTAGCCGTAAAACGTGCTGGCGATGGCGCCGGCGTAGGCCATTAGCTTCTCCGGCGGCAGGGCGTAAGCCGGCGGCACCAACCACAACGAGTCAGCGACCTCCCACACCGGCTCGACGCGCTTGCGCACCTCGTCCGGAGGGCCGCAGATCACGAACGTCTCCGCCATCTCGTCCGGCACCAGGTGAGCGACGCTCACGTAGTCGCCCCGCTTGACGCCCTCCTGCAGGCTACGGGCTTCCTCGCGGAAGCCGTGGGCGGCGAAGTACTCCTCGTACTGGGCCATGCCGGCGTAGAAGGCCACCGTGGCCCGGGCATCGTTGATCGCCTCGGCGCGATCCTTACTGATGGCGACCCAGAGGCCGATCTGGAACTCGATATCGGAGCGCTGCTTGCCGCCGCGCTTCAACCCCCGCTCCAGGGCCTGCGGTATCTTCGTCGTCGCCCAGGAAACCGACCACAACGGGTGTCCCATGACGCCGTCGGCGATCTCCGCGGCCAGGCTGACCAGAGGCTCGCGCAGGGCGGCGATCCAGACCGGCAGGTCGGTGCGCAGGGGCGGCGGTGGCGGCTGGAGCTCGCTGAAGTCGTGGTGATGGTAGGCGCCGTCGTACCGCTTGAGCTCGCCCGTGTGTGCCTTGGCGATAACTATGCGGATGACCTCCACCACCTCCCGCATATGCGCCAGCGGCTTGCCGTAGGGCATGCCGTAAACGCCCTCGCTCCAGGAGCGGATGCTACAGCCGAGGCCGAGGGTGAAGCGGCCGCCGCTGATCCGGTCCAGGTCCATGGCATGGAGGGCCGTCTCATACGGGCTGCGGGCGAAGGCGAGGGCGATGCCGGAGGCGAGACGGATGCGGCTAGTGGCGGCGGCGGCGACGGCGAGGGGGACGAAGGGGGTGCCATAGACCTGGGGCGCCATGAGACCCTCAAGCCCCACGTCCTCCTGCATCTTGGCCTGGGCGCTTACGGCGGCGGCGGGCCCATCGGCGGTGACGAATCCCCAGTAGCGGCGCTTGTCGCTGGTCATGGCTGAATCTCCTTCCGGGCGGCCCGCCCAGCCTGTTCTACTTACGGCAGACGTAGATGCTGTTCAACGGGTCTGGAGCGTCGCCCATCTCGACGTCCCCAAAGCTCGCCTCGGACAGCATGCGCCGCGCCACCTGTTCGCCCCACACAGTGCCCAGCCCGGCCCCGTCGTGGGCCAGCGAGACCGTCATGCAGTGCATCACGCTGATCCCGTACAGGAACGGCGCCACGGGGTTTCCAACGTTCTCCTCCACGTTGCTGGAGGCCTTGATGTCGATCATCAGGAAGGTGCCGTCCGGGGCTAACGCCTCGCTCACCCGCCGCAAGACGGCCGCGGGGTCCACCTGGTCGTGGATGGCGTCGAAGGCCGTGATGAGGTCGAACTTCGGCTCCGAAGGAATCTTCGTGACATCGAGAACCTCGAAGCGTGCGTTCGACAACCCCATCTCTTTCGCCTCCGCACTGCCCTTAGCGATGGCGTCCTCGGCGATGTCGTATCCGACGAAGGTAGAGTCAGGGTACTCACGCGCCATGAGGTTGACGCAGTGGCCGGTTCCGCAGCCGATGTCGGCGACGCGGATGCCCTCCCGGAGCCGCTCCTGGAGGCCGTTGGCCGCAGGCAGGTAGCCGCTGATGAGCAGCGCGTCGTAGCGGCGCCGGCCCGAGGCGTCCATGACGTCGGTGAACTCCGGCCGAAACTCGGAGTAGGGTACGCCGCCGCCGTTCTTGAAGGCATCTGCGACCTTGTGGACGTGCTTTCCCAGGTGGGCGACCATCTGACTCATGGACGCCAGATTGAGCCCGTGGTCGCCCGTCAGGCAGAAGGCGTGCTCGGGCGGCAGGGAGTACGCGCGAGAGGCGGGGTCGTAATCGAACACTCCTCCCGTGGTCAGGGCACCCAGCCACTCGCGGACGTAGCGTTCGGTCAGGCCGGCCCGCTGTGCGATCTCCTGACTGGTGCCCGGCCCTTTGGCCGCCGCATCGAACAGCCCTGTCTTGTAGCCGAGATCCACCATGAAGCTGAGCATGCCCCCGGTATAGAGGCCCATCAACTGCCCCGCGAACTCCCGAACTCGCTGCCCGTCGATCTGCTGTTGCATTATTACCTCCTGCTCTGGAAAGACTTGCGTTAGAGTACAGCCCACGCGCCGGCTGCGCTGTGACGGGAGTCACTGGTCACGCAGGTCATCATACAGGGAATACTTAGCGCGAATCTCTTGAACGTGGTTCGAGCTGAGGAACGTCTCCCTAAGCGACTCGTCCTCCAGACCCGCTGTCACGCCAGCTCCTCCAGCAGGGCCTTGGCGTCTTGCAGATCTGCCGTGTCAAACCCCTCGGTGAACCAGCCGTAGATCTCCTGAAGCGTCTCGCGGGCCTCTGACTTCTTACCCTGCTGCCGCCACAGACGACTTAGGCTCATGGCCGCCCGCAGCTCCAGCGACTTCGCCTGCTGACGGCGGGAGGTCTCCAAGGCCTGACGGAAGCACGATTTCGCTTCAGCTACACCTTCGCCTTGCATCAGCAGCAGCTCCCCTTTGAGCCGATGCAGCTCCGACTCCCACATCCGCTCCCCGGTCTTGTCCGCAGTAGTCAGCGCCTCGGCCAGTGCGCCCAGCCCCTCTTCCGCCTGCCCCGCCGTCGCGTACGCCTCGGCCAGCATGGCGAGAATCCACGGTAGTGCCAGCACCGACTCCGTGTCGCGCCAGGCGGCGAGGCCCTGCTGCAACCGTGCAATCCCCGCCTCGGCCTCTCTCTGTTCGGCCAGTGCCCAGCCTGACAGG
>CAJXNA010000176.1 GCA_913056415.1 uncultured Chloroflexota bacterium
TACGCGGGATTTTGATGGTTGGCCCCGACCCTCCAGCAAACCCCCCACTAGGTTCGACGTTGCCTGCCGCTTCTATCGCCGCCGCGCACTTCTGGGCATCGAGCTCAGCCTTTGTCGGTGATGCACTCGCCCCCTGCTCGAGCTCGTCGATTCTTTCCTCTAGGGCTGATGCGTTCAACCCTTCGTCATCGTCCCGCCACTCGAACACGGCGTAACTGATCCCGAACGCTCCGCCGAGGAGCGCCAGCGTGTAGATGATGAACGCGACGGCCTTGAGTGGGATGTTAATCGTCATGGAACTTAATCTATGGAGGAAACCACCCCTGTATCCGCGTCGACTCGGAAGTGCTCCCTGCGGACGTTAGATTCCCCAAAATAGGAGAATTGGCACGGGATTATCCATTGGTTCGTAGCCGAGTTGTACTCAGGAGACTCCTCTTTCTGACCAACTATGGCGGGAAGGGTGCCGCAACTCGCAATTTCGACATAAAGACCAATTTCGGGATTGCCACGTAGCACACGTTCAGCGAATTCAGCCGCTTCAGTCGCTGTCAATCGTTTGACGGGTTCTGAGGATGCCTCCCCAGGTGCGGGGGTGACTTCCCCGACCTCGGACTTCACATCGTCACCGTCCACGGCTCCCACAGCATGACGCCCACCGCTGTCCCCGCGCCTATGGCGATTAACACTAGCGCCGCTAGCACAGTGCCCAGCGAGATGCGGATAGTCATGTGGTCCCCCTTTCGGTCCGACAGGGGGATTATAGCCTATCCCCGTTTGACACCCGCCCGGCCCACGCCCGCCGACAACGCGCCGCTACTCGCCCCCGTTGCCTTGCCGTCAGCTCATGAGTTAATGTCGCTCCGATGTCAATCATCGGTAGACGCCAGATGAACCCCCAATATATATCAAACGAAACCGGCTAGGGCGCCGTAGACCGAAACCATAGGCTCCTCCTCGTCTGGCCGCGGGCGCTCGCCTGGTTGATTCTAGCACTACCAAGCCACCCATCGGGATATCGAGCTGCCCAGGAGGTGAGGTCGGCCCAGGAGTACTACCGCCGGGCCGCTGATGTAGGGTCTCTCGTCTTAGGAGTGCGCTGGCCCTCTCAGTCGGTCTCGTCCGTTCGCCCGAAGCGGGCCAGCTCGCGCTCAAGATCGAGCGGCGCGACGGTGGCACGACGGTCGAACTCGCCCCACTCATCGCGAGGCACCAACCACATAACCTCGAACTCGTTGCCGTCTAGGTCGCGGCCGTAGAGCGACTTGGTCGCGCCGTGATCGCTCCGACCCGTGAGTGCGCCCAGCTCGGCGAGCAGGGAATCTGCATGAGCGAGGTCTTCGATGGCTGGCACTTCCCAGGCGAGGTGATAGAGGCCGGTCGAACCTGGCGGTGGCTGCTGCGCGTTTGAGCCGACCTCGAGCAGTCCCAGGTCATGGTGGTTGGTCGAGCCTGCGGCGCGTAGGAAGGCCATCCTGCCGCCTTCACGGGCGATCTCCTGGAGGCCGAAAGCCTTTTCGTAGAATGCAACGGTGCGATCCAGCTCTCGTACGTAGAGTACGGCATGATTCAGGCGAACTACCGTAATCGGCTGGTTGCTCTCGTCTTCCTGCATGGCAAGCCTCGGTTCAACGTAACGTGGTAGTAGAATTGGCTCCCCGGGCAGGACTCGAACCTACAACCTAGCGGTTAACAGCCGCCCGCTCTACCATTGAGCTACCGGGGAGCGCGATCCCGACCTGGCTGCGGAGCCAGGATTCGAACCTGGACTATGGGATTCAAAGTCCCGTGTGCTACCTTTACACCACTCCGCACTATGGTATCGCATTTCGTTTTCGCCTGGTGCCGAAGGCCGGACTCGAACCGGCACGAGAGTTGCCCCTCAGCAGATTTTGAGTCTGCCGCGTCTACCAATTCCGCCACTTCGGCTTCAATCCGCAGGCAGAAAGATGGAGCGGAAGACGGGATTCGAACCCGCGACCCCCTCCTTGGCAAGGAGGTGCTCTACCACTGAGCCACTTCCGCTCTCTCGCCACTAGATTATAGCGCGCTGCGCCAAACCTGCAAGACCGTCGTCCATCCTTGACAGCGCCTGCTTCAAGCATTAATCTCGGCGGCGATAGCTCTCAAGAGAAGGAGGTGCCGTTTGCCCAGCATCCTCAAGGCTATCGATATAGACGCTTCGCCGGACAACGTGTTCAACTACGTCACCAACGTCGCCACTCAGCCGGACTGGATCAAGTTTATGAAATCAGTCGACATAACCTCCGGCGATGGCCAGAGCAAGGGCACCACCGATCGTGGCGTCATCAAGCTGGGGCCGCGAGCGCAGGAGGTGGAGGCGCTGTGGACGGAGTACGACCCGCCCCGCGCGTTCGCCCGCAAGGCCACCAGCGGTATGGAGATGGAAGGCCGAATGACCTTCGAGCCGAGCGATGACGGCACGCGTGTGGAGTGGACGATTGGGTACAGGCCGCCCATGGGGCCGCTGGGCATGGTGGTTGACGCCCTGTTCATGAACCGCGTCTTCCAGAACGAGATCGAGGAGTCGTTGGAGAGCCTGAAGGCCCAGCTCGAAGGCTAGCCCCGCGGCAGGCCTAGACCGCGTAGGGCGATGATCTCCCGCTGCACCTCCGACGTGCCGGCGCCGATCGTGTCCTGCACCGCCGATAGGTAGGCGTGGGGCAGGGCGCCCTGCCACAGCGCCCTCTCGCCGTCCAGGACGGTGGCGTACGAGCCCAGCATCCCCATCCCCGCCGTGTACAGCCGCTGCGCCAGCTCTGTGTTGAACAGCTTCACCATCGCCGCTTGCGCGCGGAACTCCTCGCCCCGCTCGTGCAGCCCGATCGCGCGCCAGAGCAGCAGCCGCGCCACCTCGAACTCCGCCGCCAGCTCCCCCAGCCGTTGTCGCACCGCCGGATCGTCCCACGGCCGCCGGCCGCCGCGCCCCTCCCTGGCCTGTCGCACCAGCGCCCACAGCATTCGCATGTGCACAAAGGCGCGGTAGATCGTGATCCGCTCCACCCCCAGCGCTGAGGTGAGCACCTCCCAGCCCTTGTTCTCCCCGCCCACCAGCTCGCCGCGCGGCACCCTCACGTCCTCGAAGATCACCTCGTTGAACCACTCTTCGTCCAGCAGGTTGAGCAACGGGCGCACCTCCACGCCGGCGGACTTCATCGGAACGATGAGGACCGACGTACCGGCGTGCTTGGGCGCGTCGGGGTCGGTACGGGCGGCCAGCCAGCAGTAATCGCTCTCCTCTGCCCCGCTGGTGTACAGCTTGCGGCCGTTGATCACGTAGTCGTCGCCATCGGCCACGGCCCGCGTCTGGAGCGACGCCAGGTCCGATCCGGACTCCGGCTCCGTATAGCCCAGGCAGAAGGTGATCTCGCCGCGGGCCAGGCCCGGCAGGTAGCGGCGCTTCTGCTCCTCGCTGCCTTTGGCCATGAGGATGGGGGCGACGATGACGCGGGCGATGGCGTCGCTGGCGGGGCCGCCGTGCAGCGCCACCTCTTCCTCCACGATGAACTGCTCCGCCACCGGCCGGCCGCCGCCGTCGTACTCCTCCGGCCAGCTCAGGGCCAGCCACCCTCGCTCCCCCAGCTTCAGCTCGAAATCGCGCGCGGGCAGGTATCCAGGCGGCATCGGCCGCGGCTCCGAGGTGTGATTCGTTCCCAGCTCCTGCGAGAGGAACTCGCACACTTCAGAGCGAAGGCGTTCCTGGGGCTCGCTGAGGCGGAAGTTCATGACGCTCGGTAGCCGGGTCGGCAGGGAAGGGCTCGTCAGCTATTCGGCCGGCCCATCGACGTTGATCACCGGCTCGCCCTTGCCGACCCGTACCAGAAAGGCCTCTCCTTCCTCTGAGCCGAGAGCCAGCTCCCGGTGAACGATGCCCTTGGGTATGTAGAGCACATCGCCGGGCTCACCCTCCAGGGACTCCTTTCCGCCTGGCCCAAATTCGAGACGGGTTTTGCCCGAGATCCCGTAGATGTACGAGTCGTACTCGCCGTGGTGGTGCCAGCCCGAAGCGGACCCGGGCGGCGTGCGAACGATGCCCGCCCAGCTTTGCGGTGTTGACATGAGCTCTTCGCGATGCATGCCGGCGGTCTGGGTCGTGGGCGTCTGCCGACGTTCTTCTGCCCTGAAAACTCGCACCGACTCGTCGATGGCGGTCCCTCCTCTCTAGCTGAAAACTACACTGCCCGGAAGTAGCGGATGTCCAAGATGGAGCCCTCCCGCTCAGGCGTCTCCTTGAGCACAGGCGCAACTCTGGCGCCGATCTCCAGCCCCTCTGACTCCCCGATGCGGTGCGCCAGCAGGTCATCCGCGCCGTCCAGCTGGATAAGGGCCAGCGTCTCCGGCGTCTCGAGAGTGCCTCCGTCCACGCCGCGATGGGCGGTTGTGACCGCACGCACCGTGCCCTGCGGGCCCACCTCTTTCCACTCCTCCAGGGCCGCGAAGCAGCGGGGGCAGAAGATGGACGGCGGCAGATAGACATGGTCGCAGGCGGCGCAGCGGCTGCCCAGAAATCGGCCGTTATCCTTTAGCTCGCGGAAGAACCGCTCCCCAGCGATGCCCATCGTATACAGGTGGCTCACCGGGAACTCCCCGGGCCAGGCCCGCAGGTCAGTCACTCGGTCTATGTGCTCGCTGCTGCCCATGCTCTCTCCTACGCCGGCCCGTCCTGAGTGGAGTCGAAGGGCCGGAAGTGGCGAATGTCC
>CAJXNA010000177.1 GCA_913056415.1 uncultured Chloroflexota bacterium
ATCATCGATGCGTAGTAGGCTGTCCGCTATCAGCTCCCGGGCATCGGTCAGGACGAACGTCGTGTTCGTAAGGCCGACTGCTTCGGCGATCTGCTTGCCCTCCAGGAAGTCTGTGTGATCTGCCTCCTCCACGGCCGCCTCCCAGCCCTTCTCGCTCACGGCGTTTGGGTTGTCGGGCACGTCCAGGCCCGGCATAGCGCCGGTGATGAGCGCGACGAGCTGCTGGATCTGGAAATCGTTCAGGATCCCGCCCTGGTCCTCGGCCCAGGCTGGCATCAGCGTGCCCACACGGCCGCAGCGAATGGTGTCCGATATACGGCTCTGGCGGTTCATCAGCTCACTGATCTCGTCTGGTCGGTTAGCTTCCAGGTTTAGAGGGATGCCGGGCAGGTTTACGTTCTCCAGCGCTCCCAGCCCGTTCATGCCGTGACAGCGGCGGCAGTTCAGCGAGAACAGCTTGCCCCCCCGCTCGGCGTTCTCGACGATCTGTTTCTCCGTCGCGTCCTCGGCGCGGATGTCGTCCCATATGAAGTACAGGAACACGCCGATCAGGGTCACAAACATGAGGCCGATCATCACGTTGACCTGCTTGCTGGTGTTCATCGGGCTGCGGGCGCCTATCCTCTCGCTTTCGCCGGACTTCTAGGCGTTGTACTCAACAGTCTTGGATGGGTTGTCCGCGGCGCCCGTCTCCGCTACAGTCACGCCCGTGTTCACGACGATGCTATTGTCCTCCTGTACCTCTATGGCGAAGCGGTCGAGTGGGCGCGGCGCCGGTCCGGCGACGAGGATGCCGCCCTCCTTAGTGTAGGTGGAGCCGTGGCAGGGGCAACGGAACCACCCCGTGCGGCCCAGGAAATTAAAGTCCGACCGGTAGGGGACGGTACAGCCCAGGTGGGGACACTTTTGCCATAGGGCCAGAAGACCGCCATCCGTCTTCTCCCGGTTGGGGGTAACCCCTGCCTCCAGGTTCAGCAGGAAGAACCTGCCCTCCGCTATGACTACCGGGTCGTCCCCCGGCGCCGGAATCCGCTCGGGGCTAACGAACACGTCGCGGACGGCGCCGGCCGGGTTGCGGGTGAAAGCGAAGTCCAGAGAAGGGCCCACCAGCCCCACCAGGGCGAGGCTGATGGTGGTCCAGAAGCCACCCAGTATGAACAACCGCCGCGTGACGACGGGCCGCTTCGGCACCGGCGTCGCAACCGGCGTATCCACCGTGGCAGCGACGGGCTGCTCGGCCGCCACTGCCGGTTGGGGCTGCTGAGCGGCCGAAGACTGAGGCTGTTCCCCTGTGTCTCCGCCCTGCGGTTCCTGAGTCTCAGATTCCATACCGTCTCACCTCACCTACATTGTCTCCAACCGGCCCCAGCCTCTGATCCAGGCGCTGGCGTAGATGGACTAAGCAAAATCACTTAACCCTCGTCCACCTTGATCTTCCAGGGCCATATCAGGTCCTGGCCCTGGCCGCGGAAGAAGGCGGCCACCAGGGTCAGGGTCACGAATGCCATCACAGCCCCCGTAAACATTACGATCAGCACGTCACGTCTGGTCCGTACCCAGCCTATGCGGAAGAGGGTATAGATTATCAACCCGGGGAAGACGACGATAGTGAGGGTCAGCGGTATCACCTGCTCCGCCATGATAGACGGGATGTTGAAGTGCTCACCTCCCCAGCCGTGGATGCTCCCCAGGCCGATGCCTCCCAGGTCAAAGTCGCCTATCGAGTCGTTGAACGGCCAGGCTATATGGTCCAGGTCCTCCGGCCACTTCACACCCAGGACCTCGAACTCCAGCCGCTTGGAGATGTCTTTCGTCGATACGATGCCCAGGTGCTCCGCGCCTACATCGTCCCGAAGGCAGGGCCAGGAGACGTCTTCGGCGCTCTCGGCGCAGGCCGGAATCCAGCGAGTGAGACGTTCCGTGCCTGTGGCCTCCCCGGCATCGAACGATACGAGGCCGAAGATGACGACGGTCGCGTAGATGACGGTGATGATGGTGATGCGAGCCGAGTACTTCGTGCCGAACCAGACCCCCTGCATGTGCCGGCTGCGGTCGATGAAGGGGATGGCGGCGAGGAAGCCGAGGAAGATGGTCGGCAACAGCACGCCGCCCCAGGCCTTGTCCATGTGCAGGAGGAGCTCCTGGAGGTTGCCGAAGTACCAGGGCGCCTTTGAGGGGTTAGGCGTTACGTTGAGGTTGGCGCGGTTTAGCAGAGGCGCGTTGATGAAGACCGACAGGATCGTGAAGGTGATGGTGAACAGCACCGCCGAAATGAACTCGACGAACACGAGGTCAGGCCAGACCAGCACCTCCTCCTCGCGCGAACGCTTGGGTCGGGGCCTGGCGGGGGCTGCGGACGCCTGGCGTTGGGCCTGTACGGCCATATGCCTGCCTTCGACCCCCTAGAGCGGCCGCGCCATACCGCCGTCGCGGCGGATGCGCCAGAAGTGGACCGCCATCATGATCGCCGCCAGCAGGGGCAGCGCAATGACGTGGAGGGTGTAGAACCGGATCAGCGCCGGCTGCCCGATCTCGAAGCCGCCGAACACAACGATCTGCGTTTCGTCGCCCAGGTACGGGGCCGAGCCGCCGATGCCGTGACCGACGGTGACCGCCCACAGGGCTAGCTGGTCCCAGGGAAGCAGGTAGCCGGTAAAGCTGAGGACCAGGGTCAGGACTAGCAGAACCACACCCACAACCCAGTTGAACTCTCGCGGTGGCTTATACGCCCCCGTGTAGAACACGCGCATCATATGCAAGAACACCAGGATCACCATGGCGTGGGCGGTCCAACGATGCAGATTACGCATCAGCAGGCCGAACTTGACGTTCGTCTCCAGGGCAGCGATGTCCTGGTAAGCGCGGTCCACTGAGGGCACGTAGTAGAACATGAGCAGCACGCCTGTGATGGTGAGAACCAGAAACATGAAGAAGGTTAGTCCGCCCAGGCAATACGTATGGGTGATCTTCACGTGCGTGCGATGGATACGAGTGGGGTGAAGGTGGAGGAAGACGTTGGTAGCCACCACCAGCATCTGGTTGCGGGGAGTGTTCGGGTAGCCGGAGCGGAAGATGGACTGCCAGACGTAGTTGTGGAATAGCCTGTCGTAGATGCGGTCTTGAAGTACGTTCAGCCGTTCCCGCAAGTTACGCGGTTTGCCGGGCTCTTCCGTCACCGACATCTATCCACTCCTCAGCGAGACCACCAGGCGCCGAACAGAGCCATGATCCCTAGCGACCCGAGGATTGTAAATAGAACCGCTAGGAACTCGTACCCCTCAGGCACCTGGCGAAACAGGATATCCAACGGGGGCATGCGTCTGATCCTTCCTACCTGAGCCCGCCCATGTGGGCCGCTACGGCGACAGATTGTGAAGTTCTTAGCAATCGCAGGCTAGCATCACCACTATCCAGTGTCAAGAGCGTATCTCCTCCAGCGCACGGCAGCCAAGCCTAGTGACGAAAGTGGCGCTCGCCCGTGAATACCATGGCGACGCCGTACTCATCGCACACTTCGATCGCCTCCTCATCCCGAACGGCGCCCCCGGGCTGAACGATAGCCGTAACGCCGGCACGACAGGCCATCTCCACCGCGTCGTCACGGGCGAAGGGGAAGAAAGCGTCCGAAGCAAGCACGCCGCCCTTCGCCTTCTCCCCGGCCAGGCGGAGCGCCAGCTCCACCGGCGTCTTGCGGTTCTGCTGTCCGCCGCCGATGCCCACAGTCGCCTTCTCTTTGGCGACAACGATAGCGTTGGACTTCACGTGCTTCGCCGCCTTCCAGGCGAAGCGCAGGTCCGCCAGCTCCGTCGCCGTGGGCGCCCGTTTGGTCACCACCCGCAGCTCCAGCCCCTCGTCCGGCCGGCGATCCGCCTCCTGCACCAGGAGACCACCCGAGACGCGCCGGTAGTCCAGCCCCGGAGCCGCTCCCCCCTCCGGCATCCGCAGTATGCGCAGGTCGCGCCGCTTGCGCAGCCGCTCCAGCGCCGCCGCCTCGTAGTCCGGCGCCACGGTAACGTCATAGCGCATCCCCTTCATCGCCGCCGCCATCGCCTCCGTGACCGCCCGGTTAGCGGCGATGATACCGCCGAACGGCGACATCGGGTCGGAGTTGAAGGCGCGCCGGTAGGCCTCGGCGATGTCGTCATGGCTGGCGATGCCGCAGGGGTTGGCATGCTTGAGGATGACGACGGCCGGATCGCTGAACTCAGACACCGCCTGCCAGGCGGCGTCGGCGTCCATCAGGTTGTTATAGGAAAGCTCCCTGCCGTGCAACTGGCGCGCGCCGGCCATCCCAACCGGGGAGCTGGACTGGGCGTAGAGGGCCCCGCTTTGATGGGGGTTTTCGCCGTACCTTAAGCCGGCCACTTTCCTCAGGGAAATATTCAGTGAATCGGGCAATTCCTCCCCCCCGCCTTTACCTTCCGTAACCGGTCCGGCCATCAAGTAGCCGGTCACCGCGGCGTCGTAGGTGGAAACATGGTGAAAGGCCTTGGCTGCCAGTCCCCGGCGGTCTTCGTTGCTCAGTCCGCCGTTGACCAGCTTCTCGCCCACCCAGCCGTAGTCGGCGGGGTCCACCACAATGGCCACAGCGTCGTGGTTCTTCGCCGCAGCGCGAACCATCGAAGGGCCACCAATATCGATCTTCTCAATGATGGCGTCCTGACCGGCACCTGAAGCAACTGTCTCAACGAAGGGGTACAGGTTCACGACCAC
>CAJXNA010000178.1 GCA_913056415.1 uncultured Chloroflexota bacterium
GGCTAGGCCGGAGCCGTCGGCGTTCACAACGTAGAGGCCACGTGGGTCTCGGCCCGAAAAGAAAACCAGGCGGGTACCGTCTGGTGACCAGTCGAACCCGCCACCGGAGCTATCGGTGCCGCATGCTATGACATCTGGGCTGGCATTGTTGGACACGTTGACCTCTCCCGACCCATCCGCGTTCACAACGTAGAGCTCGGAGTCGCTGCTGGGCGCTTCCGGACACTTAACGAACGCCACCTTGGACCCATCGGGTGACCAGATGTCCAATTCCACTCCCTGCACGCCGAGGATGCTGCCTATGCGCACGACGTTTGAGCCGTCAGCGTCCATGAGGTATGTCCCCATGGGCCCGCGGCTGGACGTGAAGAAGATACCGAGAGGAGCAGGCGTAGCTGTAGGTTCGGGTGTCGGGCTGGGCGTGGTCGTCGGCGTTGGGGACAGCAGGGATACGGCGGGCGATGCTGTGGGGCTTGGCTGCACCTCTTCCCCTCCACCGCTGCACGCAGCTAAGGAGAGAGCCACTAGTGGGAACAGAACAACGACGTAGCGCATGGCACCCAGCCCGATGTATAAAACGCTACGGACATGAACTAAGGTGCGGGTTCCTGAACGCATGCTAGGGAAATCTCGACTCCCGAAGAACGTTCCTTTCCGGCGCCTTACCCCCCGAACGTGGCCAGCAGCGCCTGGCGGTAGACCTCCGTCTCCGCCGGGTCGATGAGCTGGTCCGGCGGCTGCAGGCAGATCGAATCCGCCAGCTCCGCGTACGCCTTCAGCTTGCCCCTCGTCTCCTCCGGCGTCCCCGCCACGGCGAAGGCGTCGATCATCTCGTCGGAGACGGCGTCCACCATGGCAGTAGTTTCGCCCTTGAGGTCCGCCTCCTGTATGAGCCCGTACTCGCTGGGGAAGGCGGCGAACACGGGCTCGTAAGTCTTCACCGTCGCGTAGAAGGCGATCGTCGCGGCGACGGCGCGGCGGGCGGCGGCGCCGTCCCTGCTCACGGCGCAGCAGACCGATAGGCAGATGTGGAACTGGTTCCGCTCCCGGCCCGCCTGAGCGAGGCCGCGCGCCACCGAGGGCAGCACCGTCTGCCGGATCCAGGGCAGCGAGTAGATGGCGTGCCCCAGGAGGCCGTCGGCGAGCTCCGCCGCCGTGCGGATCATCCCCTCGCGTACGCCGGCCAAGAAGATCGGTATGCGCTCCCGCTGCGGCGGGTAGGGCCGCTGCCAGCCCTGGATGTCCAGATCGTAGTACTGGCCGGAGAAGCGGATCGGCCGGCCCAGGTGGGCGTTCTCCGTGATCAGGCGGATGACTTGAATGCACTCCTTAATATGGGGCGTGAGCTTGCCGTAGGCGACGCCGTGCCAGCGCTCGTTCAGCCGCTTCAGCCCGGTGCCCAGGCCCAGGATGAAGCGGCCCCCGGAGAGAATGTCCATGTCCAGCGCCGAGAGTGCGGTCACCCAGGGGCTGCGCACGAACGCCAGCGCGATCGAGGTGCCGAGCTGGATGCGTGAGGTAGACGTCGCCGCGGCGGCCAGGGGCAGAAACGGCTCGTGTGACATCTCCGGCGCCCATAACGTGTCGAAGCCGGCGTCCTCCGCCTGGCGGGCCAACCGCGCGATCTCCTCCGCCGGCGCCACGCCAACGGCAAGTGAGTAGCGGCTCATCGCTCCTGTTCCATATCATTCTGCGCCGGAGGCGCATCAGCCTCCGGCTGAGTGTATACTCGCTACACGGAGTAGCCTATCTCAGACCCATGTGGGGCGCTAGAGGAAGGGCAGAAGCGTGACGCCTGACAAGGACGAGTTCCGCCAGGTCATGGGCCGGTTCGCCACCGGCGTTACCATCGTCACCAGCCGTCTCGGCGAGGAGCTGCATGGCATGACGGCCAACGCGGTGACGTCCGTGTCGCTGGAGCCGCCGCTCGTGCTCATCTGCGTCGACAAGTCAGCCGACAGCCACGATATCATCGATGGCAGCGGCATCTTCGCCCTCAGTATCCTGAGTCTGGAGCAGGAAGGCCTTGCCGACGACTTCGCGGTCAAGGAGGGTGCGGCCGCGCACAGGCTTGACGGTGTGCCGCACCACACGCGGACCAGCGGCGCCCCGATCATCGAGGGCAGCCTCGCCTATCTGGACTGCCGCGTGGTGGAGCGCTTCCCGGGCGGCGACCACACGGTATTCATCGGCGAGGTCGTGGACGCCGGACGGTTGAACGACCATGGACCGCTCATCTTCTACCAGGGAAGCTACGGCGGGCTGGCCTAGGGGTAAACATTACGCCTGCTAGGCCCGGGCCCAGGGCAGAGCGCCGGCCCGAGCCTCCATTAGCGGCTTGATCAGACCGTCCGCCGCCAGGCAGACGAAGTCCAGACCGGCGTACAGGCTCGGGTCGTAGCCGCGCATGGCGGTGGTCGCTCCCTCCTCCTCCATGCGCCCGTAGTAGCCGAGGACGACCAGCGCCTTGATGTCCGCCTCGCGGCTACGCAGTCGTGGTCCTGCATCGGCGAGCAGACGGCGGAAGTTGCGCCGGACGCTGAGACCGATATCCCGGAGCTCGTCCGGCGGCCTCCCTACGATAGTCATGCCTCCATCGCCGTGGAGCCGCTGGATCGTCCAGGCGTCGATCGTCTCCAGCTCCACCCACTGGCCTACGGTATCGAGGCCGGCGGCCCGCTCCCAGATCAGCTCGAACAGCTGGTCCAGGTGCTCCTCGGACTCCGGCAGACGGTGAAGGCGGGTGCTGTCCAGGTCATAGGTGCCCCTGACCCGCTCCGTGAGGCGGGCCCAATGGTGGTTCAGCCCACCGCTGACGGACATCAGGGACCCTTCCTCCTGCTGCTTCTTGATGAAGATGGAGATCGGCAGCGGCACGTAAGCGCGCTGCCCCGGCTCCAGCCGGAGCGCGGTCTCACGGGTCAGCTTGACGAGGCTCTGCGTCTCGTTGGCGCCGCTGGGCAGGTCCGCGCCGGGGGGCAGCCAGAGTGCGTACGCCCCGCTGAGCTCCGCCGTCATCTCATCCTGGAGACGCTCGCGATGGGCGAGCCAGTCCGGATTCGCAGTCGCCTCGAGGATCGGATGCACCTCGACGGCGAGGCGGAAGGAGCCGTCCGTCGCGCTGGCGGCGAGGACGTTTGGGCCGGGCTCCTGCCGCTCTTCTATCGTGAAGCGGCGGCCGTGCTGGTCGGCCAGCCAGGCCAGGAGCAGGTTCAGGCAGACGTCTTGTTCGCGCATGGCGTTAGAACCTAGAACCCAGAACTGAGAACCAAGACCCCAAGCGTCTGTGGTTCTAGGATATGGGTTCTGCGAAGCTAGTTTACTGACTCCACGATCATGGAGATGCCCTGGCCGCCGCCGATGCAGAGGGTGGCCAGACCCCGCTTCGCCTCGCGGCGCTTCATCTCGTACAGGAGCGTCACCAGGATGCGGGTGCCGCTGGCGCCTATCGGGTGGCCCAGGGCGATAGCGCCGCCGTTGACGTTGACTCGCTCCCAGTCCCAGCCCAGCTCGCGCCCTACGGCCAGCGACTGAGCGGCGAACGCCTCGTTCGCTTCGATCAGGTCGATCTCATCCAGCGACAGGCCGGACTTGGCCAGCACGTTCCGCGTGGCCGGTATCGGGCCCAGCCCCATCACGCGGGGCGCCACACCGGCGGAGGCGTAGGCGCGCACGGAGGCCAGGGGCTTCACGCCCAGCTCCTCGGCCTTCTTGGCGGACATCACCACCACAGCGGCGCCGCCGTCGTTGATGCCGGAGGCGTTGCCGGCGGTGACGCTGCCGTCGGACGCGAAGGCGGGCCGCAGCCCTCCCAGCTTCTCCGCGGTGGTGTCCGGCCGTGGGTGCTCGTCTCTATCGACGACGATCGTCTCCTTGCGCTTCTTGACCTCAACCGGCACCACCTCCTCGGCGAAGACGCCCGTCTCCCAGGCCTGGACCGCCCGCCGCTGGCTCTCAGCGGAGAAGGCGTCCTGGTCGCCGCGGGAGATCTCGCGCTCTTGGGCGATATTCTCGGCGGTGTTGCCCATGTGACAGTCCTCAAGGGCGCACCAGAGGCCATCCCTGATCACGTGATCTATAACCTCGCCGTGGCCCATGCGGTAGCCGTAGCGGGCCTTCGGTAGGAGGTAGGGGGCGCTGGACATCCCCTCCATGCCGCCCGCGACTACGATTTCGGCGTCGCCGAGCATGATGGCGCTCGTGGCCAGGGCGACGGTCTTGAGGCCGGAGCCGCATACCTTGTTGATAGCGGTGGCAGGGGTGCTATCGGGGATGCCCGCGGCGAGGGCGGCCTGGCGGGCCGGATTCATCCCCAGCCCGGCGGAGAGGACGTTTCCCATGAGCACCTCGTCAACCTGCTCCGGCTTGACGCCCGCCCGTTTCAGCGCCTCGGCGATTGCGGTCGCTCCCAGCTTGGTGGCTGGGACGTCGGCGAACGCACCGCCAAAGGTGCCGATGGGTGTGCGCACCGCCCCGGCGATGACGACTTCGTTCATGGTGTCCTCCTGTCCAGCGTTGGGCGTCTAGCATCGTATCTGGTGCGCGGGTAAGGGGTCAAGCGGAGGCCGGCCCGAATCAGCTAGGGAGTGTGCGCCTGGCAGCGCTGTCTGGCGCTGACTTCCGTATCCACGATGGGAATGGCGTGGGGGTTGACGAACCAAATTGTCAAAGACTAACCTGACGAGTGACGTTTCGT
>CAJXNA010000179.1 GCA_913056415.1 uncultured Chloroflexota bacterium
TTCCGTGACCGTGGGCTGATCTCCGCATACCGGACACTTGGGGTCTTTCTTCAGCCGAAATTCGTTGAACTCCATCCGCAGTGCGTCGTATTGAACCAGCCGACCGTAGAGCGGTTCGCCGATTCCGGAGACGATCTTCACGGTCTCCGTCGCCTGGATCAGCGCAATCAATCCCGGGAGAACACCGAGCACCCCGCCCTCCGCGCAGGACGGCACCGAACCCGGCGGCGGCGGCTCGGGGTAGAGACAGCGATAGCAGGGGCCGTACCTCGCGTCGAAGACCGTGGCCTGACCGTCGAAGCGGAACACCGAACCGTGCACGTTCGGCTTACCGAGCTATACGCAGGCGTCGTTCGAGAGATAACGGGTCGGAAAGTTGTCGGTGCCGTCCACAATCACGTCGTATTCGGCGAAGAGTTTCAGGGCATTTTCGGAGTTCAGCGCCACCGCGTGGGTGTGAACCTCGACGTCCGGATTCATGGCCTGGATCCGCTCGCGCGCGACCTCGACCTTCGGCCTTCCGATGTCCGCGGTGGTGTAGAGGACCTGTCGCTGGAGGTTGGAGGCGTCGATCCGATCGAAGTCGATGATGCCGATCGTCCCGACCCCCGCGGCCGCCAGGTATTGGGCGAGCGGGCAGCCCAGGCCGCCAGCGCCGATCAGCAGCACCCGGGATTCGAGCAGCCGAGTCTGCCCCTCGACGCCGACTTCGGTCAAGCTGAGGTGCCGTCGGTAGCGATCGAATTGCTCGGGCCGCAGCGGCGGTTGGGAATCGGACATGGGACAAACGCTATCCGAGCCGAGCCGCGTCTGCGAGAGGTTTGTCGATGGGGAACTGCATAGCGCTGCCGCATGCCGCTATTCGTGCGGCTTCTTCTTCGGAGGCATCACGACGACCTTGTGGGCGACCCGGGGCTTGTCGACCATTTTCCAGGACACGCTCACCCAATCGCCCTTCTCGATCGCCTGCCAGCTCTTCTTCACGCCCGTGACTGTCGTTGCATCGGAGCGCCTGAACGACACCCGGTCGCCGCGGCGGTTGCCGATCACCATCTTGTTGCCCGAGATCTCGGTGATCTTCCCCGAAAACTCCCGGAACTCCGCCGAGGCGTCGCTTGAGAGGATCAGCGGTAGTGCCAGCGCGATCAGCGCCTGCACCGCGATCCGGCGCGAAACCTTCCGCATCCCCCACTCTCCTCGCCTCTTGACCCGCGTAATTCGGTGGTGCCGGAGGCGGGATTTGAACCCGCACGCCCTTTCGGACACTGCGCCCTGAACGCAGCGCGTCTGCCATTCCGCCACTTCGGCGCGTCTCTTCTAAGTGGTGGGCGGTGCAGGGCTTGAACCTACGACCTCTTGCGTGTGAAGCAAGCGCTCTCCCACTGAGCTAACCGCCCGCCGCCAATGCGATTGTAGAGCCGCCCGTTTGAAGGCGTCAAGGTAGCGGCAGAAAGGCTGGTAGCAGGGGCGGGAATCGAACCCGCGACACATGGCTTATGAAGCCACTGCTCTAACCGCTGAGCTACCCTGCCACCGAAGGCGAGTGTAGCAACGAGATAGCAGGCCGGTCAACGATGCGGTGCAGGCCTATCTAGCTTATGTCACGTAGACCGGTGGTCACACGAAGTAGTGTCTGCAGGCTTCGTCGATGGTAGAGGGGGTGAGAGCCCGCTCGCCTCCCTGGTAGCGAGCGGTATCCGCTATGGTTTCGACGATGTCGCGAGGGTGGCAACCGCGCATCTCACGGAGCCCGTTACTGGAATACGCATCCATGAAGTGGTTGGCGGCGGCCTCGTCGTAAGCCACACTATTGCGCTCGCACTCGCGCTTCAATATCTCGATGAATAGGGAGGAATCTGGCCCTGGGATCTCCACCTTATAGCGAATCCGCCGCAGGAACGCGTCGTCCGCCAGCTCCGCCGGAGGCTTGTTGGACACGAAGACCGGGATTGTGTCGAAGGGGACCTCAAACCTGGCGCCAGTGTTAAGCGACAGGTAGTCGATCTGTCTTTCCAACGGGGTGACCCATCGATTGAGCAGGTAAACCGCGTCCAGGTGCTGGCGCCCGAAATCGTCGATGATCAGGAAGCCGCCGTTGGCCTTCATCTGTATCGGCGCCTCATACCTCTTGTGCACCTCGTCCAGCATGAGCTCTAGGTGGTTGGCAGCGAGCTCTCCCGCGGCGAACACCGTCGGGCGCTTGATAACAACCCAGCGTCGATCAGGCTTCGCCGACCCTGCTGAGTCACCGCCGTCCGCGGCATCGACCGCCTCATGGGTGGACGGGTCATATACTTGAATTAGCTCCCGCATCACCTCGATGGCGTATGGGACCAAGATGTGGCCGGGCAAAGCCTGCGCCAGCCCCACGGCGGCACTCGTCTTGCCGTTCCCGGAGGCGCCGTAGATGAGCGTGGCCCGCTTGGAGCTAACCGCCTGTCCGATGAGGTCCAGCGTCCGCTGCGGAAGGACCAAGTGCGACAAGCTCCCTTCGATATTCTGCCGCGGAAACTCCACGTTATGAATCGATTGCCTCCGCACTTGATCGATGTAGGCCTGCAACGGCACCGGCGCCGCGCCAACGTAGCCACTCATCGCCAGCGCTGCTAGGGCCCGTTCTATACCCGCCGAGGTCAGGACGAACCGCAACGTCCCCTCAGAGCGTCCCGTCCCGCCGGTCACCTCGCAGAGTCGCTCTCGCCGCAAGTACTCGAGGACGTCCGTCGTTACAGTCAGGGACAAACCGAGGCGTTTGGCGATCTCAAACGCTTCGATGTTGCTGGCGACGTACAGCGTCTTCAGGGCAAGGTCAGTCAGGACGCCTATTTCCAGTCCCGTCCCGGCGACCGAACCGGGGGCTACAGGTCGTTCAACATCGATCTCCATAGCAAACTCCTGTGATAGCGGCCAGCGTTGGGTAATCTCTTTACGTGTTACCTCACTACTTAAACAGCCAGCCCAGCCAGATGTTACGAACACCCTTGGCCGCCTCCCTATCCCAATGTCGATGCCCGCCCCTGCCACCAACCTCTCCCCGTCAACCGTAATGCCGCCCGCCGCCGGACGGAGGGCCCTGGTAGAATGAGTGTGCGATGGCCACCGCACCCCCAAGCCAGCTTCTGGAGCAGGTACGCGCCCTGCCCGCGCGCCCGGGCGTCTATATCTTCCGTAACGCTAAGGGCAACGTGATCTACGTGGGGAAGGCGGCCTCGCTGAGGAGCCGCGTGCGCTCCTACTTCGGTTCGTCTCACAGCCTGGAGCCGAAGACGCGCCGCCTGGTGGAGAAGATCGCCGACATCGAGTACGTCGTCACCGCCAGCGCCCAGGAGGCGCTTATCCTGGAGGCGAGCCTGGTCAAGCGCCACCAGCCGTTCTTCAACGTCCGCCTCAAGGACGATAAGCACTACCCCTACCTGAAGATCGACCTGTCCGAGGAGTGGCCGCGGGTGGAGATCACGCGGCGGATACTGGACGACGGCGCCCGCTACTTCGGGCCCTACGCCTCGGCCGGTTCGGTCCGGCGCACGCTGGACCTGGTGAAGAAGCTGTTCCCCTGGCGCTCCTGCACCAAGACGATCACCGGCAACGACCCTCGCCCCTGCCTGGACTATTACATCCAACGCTGCATCGGCCCCTGCGCCTCGCTCTGCTCCAAGCAGGAATACGACGAAGTCGTCCGGCAGGTGATCCTGTTCCTGGAGGGGCGCACGGAGGAGGTGACGCGAGGTCTCCGCCGCAGTATGGGGGAGGCGTCCGCGAGCCTGGAGTACGAGCGGGCGGCCCGCCTGCGCGACCAGGTCCACGCCATCGAGCGGACGACGGAGCGACAGGTGATGGAGTTGGTGGAGCGGGTGGACATGGACGTGTTCGGCCTGGCCCGCCACGGCGGGGAGGCCGGCGTGCAGGTGTTCTTCGTGCGGCGGGGCAACGTGATCGGCCGTGACACGTTCGCCCTGGACGGCGCCGCGGACGAGCCGGAGGCCGAGGTGCTGGCCAGCTTCCTGAAGCAGTACTACCAGTCGGCGGCGTACGTGCCGAAGCGGGTGCTCCTCCCCTTCCCGGTGAGCGACCAGACCCTCATCCAGGAGTGGCTGTCGCAGCGGCGGGGGAAGAAGGTGGAGGTGCTGGCGCCGCAGCGGGGCGATAAGCGGGCGCTGGTGCAGACCGCCGTGGAGAACGCCCGCGAGTCGCTACAGGCGGCGCGGGCGAAGTGGCTGGCCGACAGCGGCAAGGCGCGCGAGGCGCTGGAGCAGCTAGAGGAGGAGCTGAACCTGCCCTCGCCGCCGCAGCGGATCGAGTGTTACGACATCTCGAACATCCAGGGCACCTCCGCCGTGGGGTCGATGGTGGTGTTCGTCGAGGGACGGTCGCAGCCGGCGGAGTACCGCCGCTTTCGCATCAAGTCCGTGGCCGGGCCGGACGACTTCGCTATGCTCCAGGAGGTGCTGCACCGCCGCTTCAAGCGCACGGCGGAGGTGATAGAGGAGCGGGCGAAGGCGGGGGCCGAGGCGGACGAGTCGTTCGGGGCGGTGCCGGACCTGGTGATCGTGGACGGGGGTAAGGGGCAGGTGTCGGCGGCGCACGACGAGATGCGCAACCTGGGCGTGGGCCACATCCCGCTGGCGGGGCTGGCGAAGCGGTTCGAGGAGCTTTATGTAAAGGACGTTTCGGAGCCGA
>CAJXNA010000180.1 GCA_913056415.1 uncultured Chloroflexota bacterium
CGTGTCCACGTAGAGCAGCAACACGTTCGAACCCTCGCTGCACAGCGCCACGTCCGCGTTCGCCGCCGCCCCCAAGTCCGTCCAGATCGAGAAGTCGCTGGTCGGGCCGGGGTTGGTCACACGCTGGTAGAGCAGACGCCCGGCGGCGACGCGCGCCCGCAGCAGCGAGCCATCCGCGGGCATCGTCGCCGCGTGGTACCCGTCCCCCTCCGACCCCGTGTACAGCCGCTGGAACGCCAGCCGCCGGATGCCGCCGATCCGGTCCGCGATCGTGACCTTGAGGTACGGCACGGCGGAATCACTCCGCTGGGCGGCCAGCAGCTCCGGCGAAAGGCTTCGCATAGCGCCCGCATCCTAGGCGAGACGCCCCGCCATCTCTAAGGGGATAGTGACAGGCCCGCTCCTTAACCACGGGAAATCCTGCTACAATAAGGCATCGCTTGGAAGGGGGGCGTATCGTGACTACCGTTATCGTTGGCATCCATGGCCTCGCCAACAAGCCGGCCAAGGACATCCTGGCCGACTGGTGGGAGAAGTCCATTCGCGAAGGCCTCGCCAAGAACTGCGGCCTCCAGGACGCCGACTTCGAGTTCCAGATGGTCTACTGGAGAGACCTCCTCTACAAGTATCCTCAGCACCAGGACGTCGCCCTCAACTTCGACTCCCTCTACAACGGCCAGCCCTACACCCAGGCGCCCCCGGGGCCTCTCAAGCCCCATACCCAGGGCCGGCGCCGCCGCGTCCGCTCCATCCTCTTCGGCTTCGCCGAATCCACCTTCGAGGCCCTCCGGCACCGCTTCCACCTCAACCTCCTCGACGACTGGGCCCTCGGCAATATCAAGCTCCTCCGCGACCTCGCCTTCTACTACGATGAAGACCGCCGCATCCATGACCGCGACGGGCAGCCCCGCCAGGCCCGCCGCGTCCTCATGGCCGGCGCCCAGATCGGCGTTCACCCCCTGAACGAGACGGACGACGCCATCATCGCCGCCGCCGCAGCGGAGACGGTCCTCGCAGAGATCGCCGATAACAACCGCCTGCCCCGCCTGGACCTGGTGACCGAAGTCGACACCGCCGTCCTCGGAGACGGCGCCTTTAAGCTCGGCTGGAACACCATCGATAAGATGGTCACAATCACCGCCCCCAGCATGAGCGGCATCTTCGTCTGGCCGCACCCCACCGACCCCACTCAATTCCTGCGTGTCGCCCACCGCTACCAGCTCACGCAAGACCAGATGCTCGCCGCCTTCGGAATGGGCTCAAACAACGCCCTGCCCTGGGTAATCGAGGACTGGACAAACGACACCCTCAACATCCACATCGACGACCCCATCAGCCCCCAGGTGATGGTCGTAAACCCGTTCGGCTTCATCCCCTTCGTCATCTACCCCAACCAGCAGGTACCGAAGCGCTGGTACGGCATCAGCGACGTCCTGCCCAACCGCGAGCTCGCCGAGGAGCTCAACGCCGAGTTCTCACGCATCTCCAACATCCTTGAGCTCTCAGGCAACCCCATCGCCGTCCTGGAAGGCATCGACAAGGCCCAGGACATCGAAACCTACCCGGGAGCCATCTGGACGATGGGGAAGAGCGGCAAGGCAAAGGTACTCGACATGCTGAAAGACCGCGCCGTCGAGCAGCACCTGGCCTACTTCGACCGCGTCCTCCGCAGCCTACACGACATCAGCGAGACCCCCAGAACAGCGTTCGGCGACGTCGAGCGCGACCTCAGCGGCGTCGCCCTCGAGGTAGAGCTACAGCCCCTCCTACAGAAGGTCGATCGCAAGCGACTCATCCGCACCGACGCCTTCCGCCGCGCCATCGCGGCTGGCCAATCACGCATCCTCGCCATCACGATATCCTCCGGCCTGAGCAAGACGTACGAGGCCGCCCTTCAGGGCGCGGAACTGGTGCGCGAGGAGCACCCGGAGGCGGAGATCGAGGTGGCGGACTCCCAGATGGGAACGATGGCGGAGGGGTTCCTGGTCATGGAGGCCGCCCAGGCCCGCGACAGCGGCCTGAGCCTGGCCCAGGCCAGGCGGCTGGTAGAGGAGCTGAGCACCCGACTTCGCTTCCTCGCCACCTTCGAGACGACCAAGTACCTGCTGAAGAGCGGTCGCGTACGCTCTGTCCAACACCTGCTCAGCTCCGTGCTCAGTATCCGGCCGGTGATCAGCCTGCGCGGCGGGGTTGTCGTCCTGTTCGGCCGGGTGCGGGGACGCATGGACAAGGCGATCGAGTCGATCGTGGATGAGGTGAGCAAGACCCGCAACCTGGGCCGCATCTCCGTCGTCGAGGGGATAGCGCCCGACCTCAAGGAGAAGCTCATCGAACGGCTGACGCGGGTAGTGAACGTGACGCGAGAGCAGATCGTGGAGTCCAAGATCGGTCCCTCGTTCCTGGTGCACACCGGCAAGCGGGCCGTGGGCGTCGTCTGGGAGGAGAAGGGCTGAGGTGACCCGGCTTCTGCTGTTCGACGTCGATAACACGCTGCTCTGGAGTGGCGGCGCGGGCGGCAAGGCGATGGGCCTCGCCTTCCGCGATCTGTTCGGCATCGACGACGCGTTCGGGCGAGTGGAGTTCAGCGGCCGCACCGATCGCTACATCCTGACCACAGCACTAGGCCAGCATGGCATCGACGGCGACTTCGACGAACATCAGGTGCGCTTCCTAGAGCGCTATTACACGCACCTGCCGCAGACGCTGCGTGAGCGGGAGGGTAAGCTAATGCCGGGCTTTCCCGCCCTGCTGGACGATCTGAGCGGACGGCCGGATATCCGCCTGGGGCTGGCCACCGGCAACTTCAGCCATGCCGCGCAACTGAAGCTGGCGCACTACGGCATCGATGGCTACTTCAGCGGCGGTGGCTTCGGAGAGGAGAGCGAGAACCGGGCGGTCATCGTCCGCCGGGCGGTGGAGCGGCTGGGCGAGGGGTTGTCCCAGGCCAAGGCATTCGTCTTCGTCATCGGTGACACGCCTCACGACGTCTCATCCGCCAAGGCCAGCGGCGCCGTCGCGGTGGGAGTGGCCACCGGCGGCCACTCCGTGGAGCAGCTCAAGGAGTCCGGGGCTGACTTCGTGTTCAAGGACTTCTCGGATTGGCGTTCGGCCGTCGCTACGCTGACCGGCGAGGCCTGATCTCCTCGATGTAGAACCGCTCGATGGCAGCGTTCACATCCGGGATGGAGGACATGCCGTTCTCCAGCAGGCGCGCGAGGAACGCTTCCCGTTTGTCCATCTCGCTCAGCAACGTCTCGGCCGGGATGCCGCACCAGTCGGCCAGCGACTGCCGGTCTTCCTCCGACTCCAGGATGGCGAAGCTGTCCGTGTCCGCGTCCCAGCGGACGATGCTGCGGTAAGCGAGATCGCCATCTCCGTCCGGCCGTAGGAGCGCCACTTCGCTCACTCGGCGGCGGGCGGAGTCCACTCCGCCCGAGCTGTGGCTCAGGTGCAGCGGCACGATGAACGTAAGCTTCGCGATCTGCTCCGGCGGCACGCCGATCTCGTCCCGCAAGATCGCCAGCACCTCGTCCACGGTGTCGGCGTGCACCGTCGTCGCCAGGGAGTAGCCTTCCGACATCAGCTCGAACGTGCGGCGGGCGTACCCGTCCCAGGTGTACACCGGTAGATGGTCGCTCATCTCGTTCACCAACATGTACGTTGGGTATGCTTCCGTCCGTGGTGGCAGTTCGAACGTCTCCCCCATGCCGCGGGTGAAGTAGGCCACGGTCTCCGGCGGCGTGAGTGAGAGAAGTGCGGTCAGCGTCGCGGTCTTCCCGGCCGAGGGCGGGTCGGCGGCAACGATGAGCGAAGCGCCTCTCTCCATCGCCAGCCAGAACATCGCCGCCAGACGGGGCGGCATGTTCCCCGCCTGCAGTATCTCCACCAGGGACATCGGCACCGGCGGCTGCCAGTGCCAGCCCCACCAGCTTACCGGCTGATTAGCGGCCCGCATGACGTTAACGATGATAGCGCATCGGCCGCCCGCATGGGCAGGGAGGGGGAAGGGGCCAAACGATCAAGCGTTTTCGACGGACGATCAAAGGGTTTTCCGTATCTAGTCTTTGATGGATTGGCGGTGGCCAGATTGGCGGTTTGATGGTTTGGTGGCGCTTGAGGTTCTTGAAGGCGTGTGGGGAACCTGAGAGCCGCCGGATTCCCTGCCGCTTTCGTTGATGGTTCGACGTTCGGCCGTTGCGCGGGCGCGTTCCATCATTGCGTTCAGGAGACGGGCGGCGACCTGCTCCGCCTTGCGTTCCTTGAGGTGGTGACGGCGGGCGAGGCTCAGGAGGGCTTGCCGGGTTTCAGGCATGGAGGCGAGGAGGAGGCCGAGCTGGGCGAACTGGGCGGAGCGACGGCCATGTTTCAGGGCGTTGAGGTTGCCGGGTTTGCCCCCGGCACCGGGACGACGCCCGCCGCGACGGCTCGGTGTGGCGGCTGGAGGCTGGTTGTTTGAAGTTGGCGTCATGGCTGCATGTCAGAGATGGAAAACGGATGAACGGACAGTGGAGCGGTGGGGCGTTCCGCTATGAGGATAGGCTGCCGGAGGGGCTAGGTGGGAGGGGTATATGGCAGCGCTTAGCCGCGAACCAAGAAGCCGGCAAACCGTAGAACCGTGGGTTGTCGGAGCCCGATGCTA
>CAJXNA010000181.1 GCA_913056415.1 uncultured Chloroflexota bacterium
CCGAAGACCAGCTTTCGGACATGCCCGAGCGCCTGCTGGCCGCCGAGATCACGCGCGAGCAATTGTTTCTGAAACTGCACGACGAATTGCCCTACGAGTTGACGGTCGAGACCGAGAGCTGGGAGAACTTCAAAGACGGCAGCGCCAAGATCAGCCAGCTCATCTATGTCCAGCGGTCGTCGCAGAAGGCGATCCCGGTGACCGCCCCGAAGGCGTGCGCTACGTCGCCGGCGCAGACATCGCTCTCGGCAAGCCTGCCCGGGGCGGAGCCGAACCGTCCAACGGGCGCGGCGCCGTCGTCCTCCTCTCCTACCCCGACCTCCGCCTCATCGAGCACCACCTCGTCGACGAGCCCGTCCCCTTCCCCTACGTCCCCGGCCTCCTCGCCTTCCGCGAGGTGCCCGTCCTCGCCCGCGCCTTCGAGAAGCTGGAGCGGACGCCGGACCTCCTCCTCGTCGACGGCCACGGCCTCTCCCACCCGCGACGCTTCGGCCTCGCCTGCCACCTCGGCCTCCTCCTGGACGTCCCCACCATAGGCGTGGCCAAGAGCCGCCTCGTCGGTCAGCACGACGAACCTGGACCGGAAGTGGGAGGCAGCGTCGATCTGACGGACGGCCCCGACCTCATCGGCCTCGTCCTCCGCACCCGCGACCGCGTCTCCCCGGTCTACGTCTCCGTAGGGCACCGCATCGGCCTTCAGCCGGCCGCCGAGTGGGTCCTCCGGGTCTGCCGGGGCTACCGGCTGCCGGAGCCTACCCGGCTGGCGGATAAGCTCTCGAAGGGTCGCCGGCTCCAAGAAGCGCCGCGCTGACCCTCAGGCCGGCGTATATCGCTGCTCTAGCGCTCCCCTGCGTTATAATCTAAGAGGAGGTACGGAATAACCCATGCAAGAGACAAAACTGGCCTTGGAGCAGCTTCAGCAGCGCATTCAGCACGTCCTCCAACGTCTTTGACGTCCCCAAGCTGGAACTAGAGATCGAACAGCTCGAGCGCGAGTCCTCGCTATCGGGCTTCTGGGACGACCCCAACGAGGCGCAGAACGTGATGCGCCGCCTGGCCGACGCGCGGGAGCAGGTGGAGGTGTGGCGAGGAGTGGAGACCAGGGCCCGCGAGACGTTGGAGCTGCAGCACCTGGCCCAGGCGGAGGGCGACAAGGCGCTCGCCGCCGCCGTCACCGCCGACCTCGACAAGCTTGTCGCTCAACTGGATGCCCTGGAGCTCTCGCTCGCCTTCTCCGGCGAGTACGACCGCCGCAACGCCATCCTCGCTATCCACGCCGGCGCCGGCGGCACCGACTCCCAGGACTGGACGGAGATGCTGCTGCGCATGTACCTGCGCTGGGCCGAGAAGCGCGACTACCGTGCCGCCATCCTGGACATGACCCCCGGCGAGGAGGCGGGCGTCAAGAGCGTGACCGTGGAGATCGGCGGCCGCAGCGCCTACGGCTACCTGCGCGCTGAGCGCGGCGTCCACCGCCTCGTCCGTCTGTCGCCCTTCGATGCCGCTCACGCCCGCCACACCTCGTTCGCCCTCGTCGAGGTCTTGCCCGAGGTCGAGAGCGCCGCCGAGGTCAACCTCGATCCCGATGACCTCCGCATCGACGTCTTCCGCGCCTCCGGCAAGGGTGGGCAGAACGTCCAGAAAAACGCCACCGCCGTCCGCATCACCCATCTCCCCACCGGTATCACCGTCTCCTGCCAGAACGAGCGCTCCCAGCACCGCAACAAGGAGAGCGCCCTCAAGGTTCTCGAAGCGCGGCTCTTGGAGCGCGAGCTCGCGCAAAAGGCTAAGGATAAGGAGAAACTGAAGGGGGAGCACGTATCCGCCGCCTGGGGCAATCAGATCCGCTCCTACGTCCTCCATCCGTACAAGAAGGTGAAGGACCACCGCACCGGCTACGAGACGAGCGACGCCGAAGGCGTCCTGGACGGCGACATCGACGAACTGATTGGCGCTTACCAGAAGGCGACCCTGGGTGACTAGCGTGCGCCCGTTGCTGCTCCTGGCGCTTCTCGCTTTGTCCGCGCTGGCGCTGGCGCCGCGGTCGCTGTCCGCGCAGACCCTCAGCGTGACCGACGAGGGGGTGGAGAACCGCTTCCCCGATGGCATCAAGTTCAGCGTATCCGCCCAGAGCGACCAGCCCATCGAGAAGGTACGCCTGCGCTACACCGTGCTGCCGGACGGCACCACCGCCAGCGGCGTGCCCGACTTCCAGCCGGCCACGTCGGTCTCCACGACCTTCTCCCTGGCCGGCAGCGACACGCCGCGCCTCTACCTGTCGCCGGGCACGCGCATCGATTACTACTGGGAGGTGGAGGACGCCGCCGGCAACACGGCCACCACGCCGGAGGCGAGCATCGTCTACGAGGACGTCCGCTTCGACTGGCAAACGCTGGAATCGGACGGCGTCGTCATTCACTACTACTCGGGCAGCGACGGCGACGCGCAGGCGATGCTGGACGTGGCCCAGCAGTCGCTCGCCGAGACCTCCGCCCTGCTGGGCGCCACCGTGGAGTTCCCGGTGAACGTCCGCATCTACGACTCCACAGACGACATGCGTCCGGCTCTCCAGCGACGGAGCGAAACGTTCGAGTCGCAGATAACCACCGCCGGAGTGCGCGTCTCCTCCGATACCGTGCTGGTGCTGGGCAACGTCTCCTTCTCCACCCTGCGCCACGAGCTGGCCCACGTCGTCACCGCCATCGCCGGCGAGGGGCCCTTCGGCGACCTCCCCGCCTGGCTGGACGAGGGCACCGCCGTCTACGCCCAGGGCGACCCCGAAGGCTTCGCCGACGCCGTGGAGCGGGCCATCGACCGCGGCAACGTCCTCTCCGTGCGCTCCCTCACCTCCTACCAGGGCGACCCCGATAAGGTGGGGCTCTTCTACGGCCAGTCCTGGAGCCTCGTCTCCTTCCTCATCGACACCTACGGCGCGGAGAGCTTCGCCGCGCTATTCGCCGAGATCAAGGGCGGCGTGACCACGGACGTCGCCCTCGAGACCGTCTACGGCTTCGATCAGGACGGCCTGGAGAACGAATGGCGGGCCAGCGTCGGCCTGCCGCCCCGCGAGGGTACCGCGGAGGACGGCGAGGAGCCCGTCCCAACCCTACCGCCTTCAGACGGCGGCGACACCGGCGACGCGACTGACGAGGGGGATGGCGGCGGTACCTCCACCGGCGCCATCATCGGCCTCGCCCTTGCGGTACTGGCCGTCGCCGCCACCATCGCCTTCGCGACGCTCGTGCTACGGCGCCGCTTCCGCCTCCGCTAGCGAAGAGCGTCCCATCACACGGCGGCATTCACACTCGGGGCAGGTGGCACCCTGCACCCAACGTCCTACGCCCGCGGAGGCAGGGTTGGTTCTTGAGTGCCAGCCTCCATGACAGAGTAGGCTGTCGAGTGTACAATTGGCTCAGCGACCGCCGGGGAGTTATCTATGGCCATCAAACAAGGTAAGTCAGAGCGTCTACCAACGCTACCAGTCAGTCAACTCCTCCTTGACAAAGAGAACCCACGGCTCGCCTCAAGTCTTGTGCAAGAGCCTACCCAGGAGGATCTGGTACGCGTTCTTTGGACCCAGATGGCTGTCGATGAGGTCGCTCTGTCTATCGCGGCCAACGGATACTACGAAGACGAACCGCTACTGATAATTCCCGGCAAGCAGCCTCGGGCAGGCACCAGCCGCGAATATATCGTTATTGAAGGAAACCGCCGGCTAGCGGCTGTTTTGCTCCTGCGAGACTCTTCGCTTCGCCGGAGGATCAAAGCTACCGATCTTCCATCTATCAACGAAACTGACAGGAAGGCCCTGGACACTCTGCCCGTGTCACTAAAGCCCGACCGCGAGAGCGTTTGGGCATACATTGGCTTCCGTCACGTTAATGGTACCATGCCCTGGGATGCCGACAGCAAAGCCCAATATGTGGCACACGTCCACGAAGATTATGGAGTGTCACTCAGGGACATTGCCAATAGGATCGGCGACAAGCATTTCTTCGTGGAGCGAATCTATCGCGGTTATAAGGTGCTGCGACAGGCCGAGCAGCAGGCCGGATTCGATAGGGAAGACCGCATTCGGAAGAAGTTTAACTTCTCGCATCTCTACACTGCCGTGCGTCAGCCGCAGTATCAGAAGTTTCTTGGCCTCACGGATGACCGGTGGAGGAGGCCCCATCCTGTACCAAAGAGTAAGCTACACGAGCTGGCAGAGCTCATGACTTGGTTGTATGGCAGGCGTTCTACCAACACAGAGCCCATCGTCGAGAGCCAAAATCCGGACCTCAACAGGCTGAGAGAAGTCATCGCGAAGCCAGCAGCACTTTCCGCACTCAGGGCCGAGTTTTCCCTGGAGGTCGCCTACGAAATCAGCGTTGGAGATCCCCGTCGGTTCCGTGAGGCGCTAACAGCGGCCAAGGAACAACTCCTCAATGCCAAGGGAACCGTGGTCACAGGCTACAAAGGCGAGAATGATCTTCTCGAGATGATTGGTGACATCGTCCGCGTCGCAGTAAGCATTGAAGGAGAAATGGCGTCAAGGCAGAAGCAGCCATCCACCGCCGTCAAAGCACGCTAAATGGTCCCGCTTCCGCACTCTCTCAAGGACGTCATTAAGCTGGCAGACTGGCT
>CAJXNA010000182.1 GCA_913056415.1 uncultured Chloroflexota bacterium
TGCGCCTGAAATCCATCCAGCGCGACATCCACGAAAGCTTCGAACGCATCGTGCGCGAACGCCGGGGCGCCAAGCTGGCGGCGCCGGAAAAGGAGCTGTTCAGCGGCGAGTTCTGGACCGGGCGCCGGGCCCTGGAGCTGGGGTTGATCGACGGCATCGGGGACATGCGCACGATTATGCGCGAGCGCTTCGGCGAGCTCGAGGCCGGTGAGGAGACGGGCGAGACCGTCGGCGTCGCCGGGCGCGTGGTGTTCAGTCGCAACACCGGCAAGCTCTGCTTCGCGTCGCTGCAGTCGGGCGACGGCTCGCGCATCCAGGCGATCGGCACCGCCACCGCGCCGATCGTCTTCACCGCCCGCGCCCACATCGAGGCCTTCATCTCCTCCTGGTGGGGGCAGAGCCACCACACGGACACGGCCCTGTCTACTATCCTGAGTGACCCCAGCACTGCTGCCTCCCCGACTAAGTGGGCCATCTACTACGAGGAAGAAGGGCAGAGTAATCCCAGTCCCACCTTCATCGCGAACGACTTGACCTACCTGAACACGGCCTTTTTTGGTGACTCATCATACCTCCACGTGGACGGGAAGCCTGTGGTATTTGTTTACGGCAACATTGAGAGTGCCGAGATGAATACCCGCTGGGCGGATGCTCAGTCCCTCGCCGGGCTTGACGTCTACATTAGCCTTAAAGTTTATCCAGGTTGGCGGACTAGCCCCGACCAGCCCGAGTCCTGGCACCAGTATGGCCCCAGCACTCCCTATCATGATTTCGCACCATTCTCTGTGGACGTGTCCCCTGGGTTCTGGAAGGTGGGGGAAACTCCTCGACTGGAGAGAGACCCCGCTCGCTTCGAGGCTGACATAGTAGAGATGAGGCAGAGCGGAGCCTTCTGGCAGTTGATAACCAGTTTTAACGAGTGGGGAGAGGGGACGAGTGTCGAGCCCGCCGAGGAGTTCGGCGACCTCTACATCGACATCCTCTGCCGCAACCTGCCAGGCGAGGCCGATTGCGGTGGCGCAAGCCCTGCACCCATGCCAAACCCTACTCCAACCCCAACACGCCGCGGTAGTACTTTCGTGCCGGTAGCCGATGCTTTCGTGGAGGCGCGTAGGCCTGACAAGAACTTCGGGACGCGAGCAGCCCTACGGACGGACAACGAGCCCGTACAGCAGTCTTATCTGAGATTCAACGTCCAAGGCGCCTCATCATCTGCTACGCTCCGCATCTTTTCGGAGACGACCAACCTGATAGGCTTCGATGTGCGCGGCGTGTCAGACAATACCTGGGGGGAGCTAAGCATCACGTTCAACAACAGGCCCGCATTCGGGTCCGTCGTAGATTCGTCTGGGAAAGTCATTGGGGGCAACTGGTACGAGCTGGATGTCAGTTCGCTAGTTCATGACGGTCTCGTAAGCTTCGCCCTAACAACGACTAGCCCGACTGGGACTAGATACAGCAGCAGGGAAGGGACGAATCAGCCTGAACTGGTGCTGGGCGATGGGCCACCTCTTCCGACACCCACGCTAAGTTATATCCCGACACCGACACCTACGCCGACACCCTCCACACTTCCTGGCGGGAGCTTTAGCTTCTCAGCTGCCGGCGACCACGGGGCCACCAGCGCCAGCACGGCGAGCCTACAGGCCATGGCCGGCGATTCGTCTCTAGCATTTCACCTGGCTCTAGGGGATATGAGCTACGCTAACATCACCCCCGAATCAGCTTGGTGCGACTACGTCAAGAGCATCGTCGGCGTTGACTTTCGATTCCAGCTAATCGCCGGCAACCATGAGGACGAGCCAGGAGACCCTGATGGCTTCATCGACAACTTCGCATCCTGCCTGCCCGATAGATTGGGTTCGACAGGCAACTACGCCCATCGCTACTACTTCGACTATCCTGCCGCGAACCCCTCAGCTCGCATCATCATGGCTGACGTAGACCTGCGACTCTCCGGTAGCACCCAAGAGTATTGCCACAACGACACGACTAACTGCAATTGGCTTCGTAGCCGCATTCAAGAAGCCAAGGCGCAGAACCTCTGGGTCATCGTAGGAATGCACAAAGTCTGTCTCTCGATAGGCAACAAGACCGGCTGTGCCATCAACCACGAGGTCGTGGACATGATGATAGCGGAGGGCGTCGATCTGGTACTACAATCCCACGATCACGACTACCAGCGCAGCCACTCACTGTCCTGCGCTCAAGCTGGTACGTTCCTGCCCGCCTGTGTCGCTGACGATGGTGCTGACGGTCTATACGCGAAGGGCGCTGGTACGGTGTTTGTTATTCAAGGTACATTCGGCAAGGGTCTCACGCCTATCAACACCGGCGACAGCGAGTTCGGCTACTTCGCGGCCTGGGCTGGCGGCGATGGCACCAACACAGGAGTCAGCCGCGCTAACGGTTTCGTGAAGTATACCGTCACAGATGGGAGCATCGTTGCTAGGTTTGTCCCCACCAGCGGTGGGAGCTACACTGACGGATTCACGATTCGGTAGTAGGGCGATCAGAGGAGGGTGAATAGCTCCTCGACAGCCTGTTTAGCTTCGTCGGCTGCTTACTGACCCTTCCGACCTCAACGAATGGCTCCGCCGAGCGGTACGCTAAAGGAGCCGATACGGTGTTCGTCATTGCCGGCACCTTCGGGGACGGCGGCTTTACCCCGATCGATACAGCCGATTCCGAGATAGGATACTTCGCAGCCTGGAACGGCAGTGACGTCGCCAACCCCAGCAGCTTCACGCCGGCCCGTGGGCTCGTCAAGTACATGGTGACGGCCGACAGGATCGAGGCTACCTTCGTGCCCACGTCGGGCGGCAATTACGCCGATAGCTTCGTCATCCAGTAAGTCCCGCATCCCGCAGCGCTGAGGCCAAGTGCGGCGCGCGCCATTCTGGTGATCTTTGGGCGCGCGCCGTCCGCGTCCATGCCCCCAAACTTCGGAGCGGCGAGAGCGCCCGCCCCCTCGCAGCGGTTCTTCTTACCCGGCAGGTAGCTTAAGATGTGCGGTAATTGGGACCGTCTTCCTATGATCGCACTGCTTCACGGAGCGCTGGGAGCCGCCTGCGGCACGCTGCTGCGGCGTAGGCCGCATACGCTGATCGCCGCTCTGTGTTCTCACCTTCTGGTGGATGCGATTAACCATGAGGAGCCCGTGGACGAAGATGGGAATCTTCGGGTCGACCTGTTGACGCTGGACGCATCACTTCTAGGGCTGGCGCTGCTATTGGTTGCGGCCCGACGGGGTGTCTTCTCCCCAGAATCGCTCGGCGCTGTTGTCGGCTGCCTTCCCGATGTGGAGCATCTGCTCGTGAAAGGGATGACGAAGACGGTAGTTCACCGGCAGTTCCCCCATGCGCGCTGGCCCTCACGAAAGATGAGTATCTCGTCTCAGTTGGTGGCGGGAGCCATCGGATGGCTCGCTGTTCTGGCTGACGCCTCGGATGATGGGGAGCGAGCCGTTCCTATCCAGGGGACAAATGTCGCTTCAGCTGATCCACCGCCTGGGTCGGGGCCGGAGCCACCCCGCTTAGGGCGGCCAGGTAGTAGCTCACATAGTCGCCGCCGATGACTGCGCCCGCCGCCTGGCCGACCTCGCGGACGCGGGCGTCCGCCACTTCCGCCACTTCCTCCTCTTCCCCATCACCCCCGCCTTCACCGACTTCATGCCCCACGTGGAGCGCTACACCTCAGACATCCTGCCGCGCCTCAGAAGCGTGTGGGGGCAAGAGGGGGTACTGGGTGGGAGGCCTAGCCGCGCTTCGAGGGCACAGTCCCGGAGCTCTCCTCCTCCTGCGGCCGCAGCAGCGTCACCACAGGCGCCCTCGGCTCTCCTAATTCCGTCTCCCAGGACCACAGCGGGCCGTGCCGCAGCCGCTGGAACGCCAGCCAGGCCAGCGTGAGGTAGACGTCGCCCAGTATCAAGGATGTCCTGAGCTAAGGAATGTCTCTTTGCCTGCCGGGACATGGGCGCACCGTCCTTCTGAAGCTTGTCTTGAGCTTCTCAAAACGCCTGTCTTGAGCCTCAGCCAGAGGTGGATCCGCCTCCGGAGGGTGTCGGCAGGCCGCAAAAGCGTACGTCGAACCGGACAGCCGCGCGACGAAACGTGTTACACCCCACGCCTCACGTCGTGGGGCCGGTTCTGGTTCTTGGTTCCCGGTTTCGTTCGGAGTGCACGCTCACTCCGAGCTCTCCCTACGCGCAGCTCAGCTTGAAGAACTGCTTGAACGGCAGCAGATCCTGAATGTCGATGTCGCCGTCCGCCTGAAGATCGTAGCGGGCTTCGTACAGCGGGTCCTGTGGGTCCACCGCACCGAAGTGCTGCTTGAACGGCAGCAGGTCCAAGAGGTTCACCGTCTGGCTGTCGTCAAAGTCCGGCGGCCACGGGTCGGGTTCCTCGTCGTTCGCTGTAGAGGTGGCGGGACAGGCCGTGAAGGGGAGGGTGCCGTAGAAGTCCTCGTCTCCGGTGGCCCACCCATCGCAATCATCGTCCCCCGGGGGCACGTCCCAGGGAGGAATGCCGCCACACGGATCGGGCGTAGGCGTAGGCGTAGGCGTAGGCGTAGGCGTAGGCGTAGGCGTAGGCGTAGGCGTGGGCGTGGGCGTGGGC
>CAJXNA010000183.1 GCA_913056415.1 uncultured Chloroflexota bacterium
AACATAGCCAGGGCCACCGCCGCCCAGGTGAACATGCCGATGATCTCGGGCGAGCCCCAATCGTAGCGGCTGCCAGCCCAGGAGAAAGCGAGGAGCGCCGGCACCACTGTGGCCATCAGCAGAACTGCTCCCCTGTAGTCCAGCTTAGGTCGCGTCAGCGGCCGCAGGGCCGGCATGCCGAAGAAGAGGACTAGCAGGGCGACGGAGCCCAGGGGCAGGTTGATGTAGAACACCCATCGCCAGTTGACGTGGTCGGTAAGGGCGCCGCCGATGAGCGGGCCGAGGACGCTGGCAGAGGCGAAGACGCCGGCCATCAGGCCAGACCACTTGCCGCGTTCGGCGGGCGGAAACACATCGCCGACGATGGCGAAGGCGATACCGATGATCATGCCGGCGCCCAGCCCCTGCACGGCCCGGAAGGCGATGAGCTGCTCCATGGTCTGAGAGGAGCCGGACAGCACAGAGCCCAGCAGAAGGATGGCCACGCCCGCGATATAGAACGGCTTGCGCCCGTACAGGTCGGTCAGCTTGCCGACGATGGGAATAGCGGTGGTGGAGGTGATCATGAAGGAGGTGAATACCCAGGGGAAGAGGCCCAGGCCGCCCAGGCTGGCCACGATGCGGGGCAGGGAGGTGCTGACCACCGTCATGTCCATGGCGGCGGTGAACAGGCCAAGAAGGGTGCCGGCCATCACCACTACCCTGGTACGGGTGCTCAACTGGGAGAAGGACTGGACGCCCGGCGGAACGTCTGCCGCCACGGCTACGCCTCCACCCGGGAGAACTCGTCCGCCTCCTGGGCGTCCAGGGCGGCGGTAAGGTCCTCCAAAGCCGAGACCAGCCGCTCAAGCTGGGGAGCGGACAGGCGATCCATAACCTCGTCCATGCGGGCACGGCCTCTGCGCGCCAGCTCCTCCACGGTGCTGGCGCCGCTGGCGCTCAGGTAGTGCCTCACCAGACGCCGGTCGCCGTCGTCCGTCTCCCGCTGGACGAGCCCCTGGCGGACGAGGCGGTCGACGATGCGAGTAAGGGTGGAGGGCGCTACTTTGAGAGCCTCGGCCATTGCGCCCGCGGAAGCGCCGACCTCAGCGCGTAGCAGGAAGAGGACCCGGAGCTGAGTCATCGTCAGCCCCAGCTCTACCCAGGCCTCCACGCGGCCGGGGTCGAAGCGTGTCATAGCGCGGCCAAACAGATGGAAGGCGCGCTCTCGCAACGGGTCTTGCCCTGAGGTCATATTGTTTGTATTATCTACAAATATTCGATAGACGTCAATAGTTCGCTCTCGCCTAAGGACTCGCCCCCCATTGGAAGCCCCTGCGTCTGGCTGGTAGGATAGGCGCGTGAGGACCGAATTCGAAACCGCCACCGAGAACGCGGCTCTGAAGAAGGCGATCGTCGCTCGTATCCAGTCGCAGGGGCCGATACCGTTTCGCGACTTCATGGATGCTGCCCTCTACCACCCGCAGCACGGCTACTATCGCTCGCGACGGGAGAAGATGGGCCGCGAAGGCGATTACCTGACCAGCCCAGAGGTCAGCGCCGCCTTCGGCGTGATACTGGCGCGGCAGCTACACGAGATGTGGCTGGCTATGGGGCGGCCGCTCCGTTTCGACATCGTGGAGGCCGGCGCGGGGACGGGCCTCCTCTGTCGCGACATCCTGCGCTGGACCCGCGACCACGCGCCCGACTTCCATAGCGCCCTCGCCTACGCCATCGTAGAGGTGAGCGAGCCGCTAATGGAGCGCCAGCGCGACGTTCTGGCCGAAGAAGGATGCGACGTGCGCTGGTCGGCGGAACTGCCGGATGGCATCGAGGGCTGCCTCCTCAGCAACGAGCTGCTTGATTCCTTCCCCGTCCACGCGGTATGCGTCCGCGGCGGCGAGCTGACGGAGGTGTTTGTGGACTGGGACGGCTCTCGCTTCGTGGATGAGCTGCGCCCGCCCTCGACGCCGGAGATCGAGCGGTACTTCGGGCGGCTCGGCCTCAGGCCCGGCGAGGGCTGCCGGGCGGAGGTGAACCTGGAGGCGCCGGAATGGATGCGCAACGCCGGCCGCTCCTTGCGGAGGGGGTTCGTGCTCACCCTCGATTACGGCTACGAGGCAGAGGAGCTGTACGCCCCTTGGCGCACGGATGGAACGCTGCTCTGTTTCTACCGCCACAACCCCAGCGCCGACCCTTACGCCCGCCTGGGCCGTCAGGACATCACCAGCCACGTGGACTTCACAACCCTTCGGCGGGCGGGCGAGGAGGCGGGGCTGCAGACGCTGGGCCTGGTATCTCAGAGCGAATTCCTGACCAACCTGGGGATCGCGGAGGCGCTGGCGCCGCCGGCAGAGGGCAACGTCAATCTGGAGGAGTACTACGCCCGCAGGCGTACCGTGTCGGAGCTACTGGACCCGGCGGCGCTGGGTCGCATTCGAGTGCTGCTCCAGACGAAAGCGGTGGAGGCGCCGCACCTGACAGGCCTGGAGGGACCGCAGAATGCCTGAGATGCCTGAAGTGGGAAGCGTGGTGCCGGACTTCGAACTGCCCAGCACTCAGGGGGTGTTTCGGTTGAGCGACCTCACCACCACCAAGAAGGTGATACTCGCCTTTTACCAGGAGGACAACACACCCCTATGCTCCAGCGAGGTGTCAGTGTTCAAGGAGGACTACGATCTAGTGCAGCAGCTACGGGCGGAGATCGTAGCGGTGAGCACAGACGGCCTGGACTCACACATGGACTTCGAGGCGAAGCTGGGCGGCGTGCCCTTCCCACTGGTGAGCGATGAGGGGCTGGAAGCGGCCCGATCTTACGGCGTCCTGGACGAGGCCGGCAAGCGATCGCGGCGGGCCATCTTCGTCATCGATAAGGGTGGGAAGGTCCTGCACGTGGTGCCGTGGTTCCAGCCGGGCAACCCCGACCAGTACGAGGAGATCTTCGCGGCGCTCGGATTCGAAGTCTGACATGAGCGAAGGTAGAGAAAGGCGCCGTCGGGCAGGCAGGGAGGCTGACGCTGGCATGAGCGGCTACTCCGATCTGGTACGCGATCACTTCGAGAACCCCCGCAACGCCGGCGAACTGGCCGATGCGGACGCCGTGGGCTACCAGACCAATCCCGTCTGCGGCGACACGATGCGGCTCACGCTCCGCATCAACGGCGGACGCGTCGTAGAGGCGCGCTTCCAGACCTCGGGCTGCCCGGCGGCGATCGCCACCAGCAGCGTGTGCACGGAGATGATTCGCGGTCAGACGCTGGCGGAGGCGGAAGCGCTCACCAAGGATGACTACGCCGCGGCGCTTGGCGGCCTGCCCGCCAGCAAGACGCACTGCTCCGTCCTGGCGGCGGACACCGTACGTGCGGCCGCGGCCGACTACCTGCGGCGCACGGCTCACTAGTCGCGGGGCTGGCCGGCGCCGTGCTGGAGGGTCCACTTGGCCGCCTCCAGAGCGCGGCCGGCGGGGACCAGAGGCTGCACCTCCCACTCCAGGTAAGCGGACAGGGGCAGGCGGTTCAGCATCTCCGCCAGCTCCTCGTTGGAGGCGACATCGGCGATGACGAGCCCAGACCGCTGACCGATCAGCGCTCCGCCGGCCAGGACTTTGCCGTCGTTTTCGAGCTGCTTGATCACTTCCCAGGTGGAGACAACCATCCCCAGCCACAGGTCGCGGGGGACAGGAGGAACGTCTGGCAGGCTCGCCTTCACGAAAAACAGCATGGGAGCGCCTCCTAACCGGATTCGAAGCGATTATACTCGCTCCAAGGGCGTGACGGCCTCACCTTCACGTAAACGGTTGTCCAGGTAATCCTCAAGCTATAGAATGGCACTACGGAAGGAGCGCCCCCTGAAGACGTTCGAGTATTTCGCCCCAGAAAGCCTGCCGGAAGCTCTCAGCCTCCTCCAGGAGCGAGGAGAGGAAGGTCGCGCCCTGGCCGGTGGAACCGACCTTGTGGTGCAGGTCAAGGAGGGCGCCAAGATACCAACCCCTTCCTACCTCGTAAGCCTTCGCCGCCTCCCCGAGCTCCGCGGCATCGACTTCAGTGAGAGGGATGGCCTACGCATCGGCGCCACCGTCACTATGACGGAGGCCGCTGAATCAGCGCTGGTCCGCGAGCGCTATCGCGCCCTGGCCGACGGCGCCGAGATCGTCGGCTCCATTCAGACGATGAACATGGCGACTATCGGCGGAAACGTGTGCAACGCCGCGCCATCGGCGGACACAGCGCCGCCGCTCCTCACCTACGAGGCCGTGGCCGTTATCGCCGGCCCCAAGGGAGAGCGAGACGCACCGATTGAGGAATTCTGGCTGGGGCCAAACCAGACAGCGCTCCAGCAAGGTGAGCTGCTGCGGGAGCTGAGACTGCCCGCGCCGCCGGCCAACACAGGTGGCGTATACGTGCGCCAAACGCCCCGGAAGCAGATGGACATCGCGGTGGTGGGCGTGGCTGTGCTGCTCACGCTGGGCCAGGGAGACCGCATCGAGCGGGCTCGCATCGCGCTGGGCGCCGTAGCGCCCACGCCCATCCGCGCCCGAAAAGCGGAGGCGGCGCTGGAGGGGAAGGCGGCGAGCGAAGCTCTGTTCGCGGAGGCGGCGGAGACGGCGACCTCAGAAGCCAGTCCCAT
>CAJXNA010000184.1 GCA_913056415.1 uncultured Chloroflexota bacterium
GCTGTCTGTGCGGCCGTCCGGTCTGTGCATCCATGTACATCATGGCTCAACCCGCCAAAATCCCGAAATCCGGGCGTCTGTCCTTGCCCCGGACGTAAAATCTCAGTCGCACCTGACCGGGCGCCCGCGCCTCGAGGCCGACGGCGACGCTGCCCGGCGGGCTGCCGGCGTCATGAAGCGCCCTGGCAAGCACGCCGGCCCGGCCGACGGCCAGTCCGGTGTCCGGCGCCTCGCCGTCTGAAACGCCGAGGCCCCGACGCATGCCCATGATGGCTTCGATCTCGAATCGCACGTCGGGCGGATGATCGGCAAGCACCGCCGCCAGCCGCTTGGCCAGCTCCACCACGCGCTTGTACTCCGGCAGCGACGCCAGCGCCCAGTTGATGCGGGTCTCGCTGCCGACGCCGTTCTTGACCACCAGCTCGCGCAGGGAGTGCTCCTCATCGAAGGCTGCCGTGGCTTTGACGCCCAGCTTGGCCAGCTTTTTGGCGAACTTGTCGAGCTTGGCCTTGGCCTTGAAGTCGCCTTTCTGTTGCAGGTCGCCCGCAGCCAGGGCTTCGGCCAAGCGGCGGTCGCCCACGCGCCGCTCCAGCTTGTCGAGGTACTGAAGGTACTCCGCCAGTTGCAGCAGGAACTTGCTCAGGTCGCCGCCCTCAAGCACGCGCCCGTTGCCGAGCTTGACCTTCTGCTCCTCCACCGCGCGGTTCATGAGCTTGCGCTGGAACTCGCGCTCGTCGTGGATGTACTCCTCGCTGCGGCCCTTCTTGATGCGGTAGAGCGGCGGCTGGGCGATGAAGATGTGGCCGCGCTCGATCAGCTCTTTCATCTGCCGGAAGAAGAAGGTCAGCAGCAGGGTGCGGATGTGGGAGCCGTCCACGTCGGCGTCGGTCATGATGATGACGCGGTGATAGCGAAGCTTGGCGGCGTCGAAGTCCTCGCCGAAGCCGGCGCCAAGGCCGGTTATGAGCGCCCTGATCTCAGCGTGGGCGAGCATCTTGTCGGGGCGGGCCTTCTCCACGTTGAGGATCTTGCCGCGCAGGGGGAGGATGGCCTGGGTGCGGCGGTCGCGGCCCTGCTTGGCGGAGCCGCCGGCGGAAGGGCCCTCGACGATGAACAGCTCGCGCAGCGCGGGGTCGCGCTCTGAGCAGTCGGCGAGCTTACCGAGGAGGACGGAGTCGTCCAGGACGCCTTTCTTGATGACGAGGTCGCGGGCCTTGCGGGCGGCCTCGCGGGCGCGGGCGGCGGTGAGGCACTTCTCGATAATGCGACGGCCGTCTGCGGGGTGCTCTTCCAGGTAGCGGGAGAGCCCCTCGCCCATGGCGGACTCCACCAGCCCCTTGAGCTCGGCGTTGCCCAGACGGGTCTTGGTCTGGCCCTCAAACTGGGGTTCAGGGACCTTAACGCTGATCACCGCCACCAAGCCCTCGCGGACGTCCTCGCCGGAGAGGTTGGAGTCGCCTTCTTTTAGTATCTTCTGCTTGCGGGCGTAGTCGTTGAGGACGCGGGTGAGGGCGGAGCGGAAGCCGGTGAGGTGGGTGCCGCCGTCGATGGTGTTGATACAGTTGGCGAAGGCGAAGACGGACTCTGTGAAGCTGTCGTTGTACTGGAGCGCTATCTCGATAATGTTGCCGGCCACGGTGCGCTCCATGTAGAACGGTTCGTGAAGGGCCTTGCGGTCCCTGTTCATGCGTTTGACGAACGATTTGATGCCGCCCTCGAAGTAGTAGCTGACCTCGAGGCCGCTGCGCTCGTCTGCGAAGTGGAGCCAGACGCCCTTGGTGAGGAAGGCCATCTCGCGGAAGCGCTGGGCGAGCGTCTCGAAGTCGAAGACGATTTCGGGGAAGATATCGGGGTCGGGGACGAAGCCGGTGGTGGTGCCGCTGGTCTTGGCGCCGTTGCCGATGACCTTGAGGGCGCCCTTGGCTTTGCCGCGCGAGTACTCCTGGCGGTAGATCTTACCGCCGCGGCGGACCTCAACCCACAACTCGGAGGAGAGGGCGTTGACGACGGCGGCGCCGACGCCGTGGAGGCCGCCGGACACCTTGTACGCCTGATGATCGAACTTGCCGCCGGCGTGGAGGTAGGTCATGACCGTCTCCAGGGCGGACTTGCCGGTGCGGCGGTGCTTATCGGTGGGGATACCGCGACCGTTATCGGTGACGACGACGGAGCCATCCGGCTTGATACGGATGTCCACCTCGTTACAGTGGCCTGCCATCGCCTCGTCGATGCTGTTGTCGACGATCTCGTAAACGAGGTGATGGAGTCCGCGGGAGTCCGTGGAGCCTATGTACATGCCGGGGCGGCGGCGCACAGCCTCCAGACCTTCCAGCACCTGGATGTCGGCGGCAGTGTAGTCCTTTAGCTTGGTCTTGGGCATGGGTACACTCCGGGGGCGCTTCGTGATGACATATACATTCTACCATATTAGAACGTATCTGGCACCTATTGGTTTACCGGGGCACAATGTAGGGCGTGGAAGAGGTTTCGCGGGGCTCCAGTGAGCCCGACTCCCCGGTTCCGGGCGTCAAGCGTCCGGTGTTCATTCTGGGCGTCGTCTCTTTCCTCACCGATGTCTCCTCCGAGATGGTCTATCCCCTAGTGCCGTTGTTCCTCACGTCCGTGCTGGGCGCTCCCCTGGCCGCCGTGGGGCTAATCGAAGGGCTGGCTGAGGGCGGGGCGTCGCTGTTCAAGACCGGCGGCGGCTGGGCGTCAGATCGGCTGCGGATGCGCAGGCCGCTGGTGTTCGCCGGTTACGCGCTGTCGGCGGTGGCGAAGCCGCTGCTGGCCGCGGCCTACGTCTGGCCCGTGGCCCTGCTGGTGCGCTTCGGCGATCGGGCGGGAAAGGGGGTACGCACCGCGCCCCGCGATGCGCTGGTGGCGGAGGTCACGCCGGCGCAGGTGAGGGGACGCGCCTTCGGGTTCCACCGCGCTGCCGATACGCTGGGGGCGGTGGTGGGGCCAGCGGTCGCCTTGGGCCTCCTGGCACTCTTCTCCGATAACTTCCGGCTCATCTTCATCCTGGCATTCATCCCGGCGGTCGCCGGGGTGGCGCTGGTATCGCTGGTGAGGGAGCGTCCGCCACCGCCAGCGGCCGCCGGGGCGACGACGTCAACATGGCGGGAACTTGGGGTCGGCTTTTACGTCTTCCTGGGAGTCAGCCTGGTGTTCGCTCTGGGCAACAGCAGCGACGTCTTTCTCCTGCTACGTGCCAAGGACGTGGGCCTGAGCAACTCGGAGGTGGTTCTCAGCTACATGCTGTTCAACCTTGTGTACGCGGTCGTGGCGATGCCGGCGGGCATCGCCTCCGACCGTCTGGGTCGGCGGAACGTCATCGGCGTCGGCTTCGCCGTGTTCGCCGCGGTCTACGTGGGGTTCGGCCTGGCGGGCGGGGGAGCGGTCATCTGGCCGCTGTTCGCGGTGTATGGCTTGCACATGGCGCTGACAGAGGGTGTGGGGCGGGCGTTCGTGGCCGACTTCGTCCCCGGCGAGCGGCGGGCAACCGCCCTGGGTCTGTACCAGGGAGCGATGGGGGCGATGATCCTGCTGTCGAGCGTCATCGCTGGTGCTCTGTGGGATATCGTGGACCCGGCGGCGCCGTTCTTCCTTGGCGCTGCCACCGCACTCCTGGCGCTGGTGGCGCTGGTCATCCTCAGGCCGCAGGTGGCTGTGCCTCAGAGGGGTTAGATCCATCCGGGCGTCCGCCATCGACGTACAGGAAGCGGGGGACGCTGTGGCTGAGCAGTTGAAGAGAGACAGAACACCGTTGCCCTGGAGTCGGGCCGGCGCAGGCGTCCTTCTCTCCCTGACCGTCGTCCTAGCCCTGGCGGTCGTTTTCAACGTGGCGATCGGGCGGACGATCCACTGGGATATCGTCGCCCTGCTGGGCGGCGCCGGTTTCGTGGGGCTGACGCTGGCCTTCCGCTACGTTCGCTAGCGCCTCGCTGCCCGAAGGGGGTAAGCTCAGCGTGCGATGGCGAAGAAGCGCGTGGGCGACCCCTGGATGCCAGCCAACGAGTACGGCCGCTCGCTGCCCATATTTACCGTGAATCTGCTCGTGGCCGACGTTGCGCGTTCGGTCGGCTTCTATCGAGAGGTCTTGGGGGCTGAGGAGCGCTACTCCGACCCCGATTTCGCTGCTATGAGGCTTGTAAGGTTTGATTTCATGCTGCATGCCGATCATACCTACGATGGCCATCCCTGGTACCAGAGGCTCAAGGCAGCGAAGGAGCGCGGTCTGGGAGCTGAGCTGCGCTTGCTGGGAGTAGATCCGGATGACGTTGAATCGCGAGCGCGAGAAGCCGGCGCCGCTATCCTCCAGCCAGCGAACGACAAGGCGCATGGTTGGCGGGAGGTGGTGGTGCAGGATCCGGACGGCTACGTTTGGGCGCTGGGGGTGACGATAGGAGGCTGAACCGCCGAGGGTCTGGCCGGCCGACTATAATGGCCACGGTCACTCCGGCCAAGCTAAAACAGAGGGAGGGCCCCGATGCTAGACCGTCTGCGCCGCCTGTTCACTCGCGGGGCGGAGCCGCCGCCGCTGGCTGACGTCACTCTACGGCCTATCGGCATCGTTCGCAACCGGATCAAGAAGCCGGTGTCCGA
>CAJXNA010000185.1 GCA_913056415.1 uncultured Chloroflexota bacterium
TCCAGCACCAGGAATACGTTACTGGCGCTCCCCTCAGCGACGAACCCACGTGTGTTCAGCAGGATCGCCTCGCCCGCGCCCTGCCGACGTGCCTCCTCGCGTGCCAGAACGTTGTCGAGGTTGTTCAGCGACTTCACTCCGGACAGGAAAGACGTTTCATTCCGGCGCATAGATGTGACGAGGGCCGACATCCCCCGCCTGTAGAGTTGCCGCGGGTACTCCGTCACCTCCCGCGCCAGCAGGATCACGCTGCCAGCCGCCCCCTCAGCGCCAGCGGTCAGCATCAACCGCACACGGGCGTCCTCAAGGCCGTTACTTTGGAGCACCCGTTTGGCGGCCCCAACCAAGTCGGCCAGTGAGAAGGGCACCTCTAGGCCTACTCGTTCAGCGCCTCGGCACAGCCGCCGGTAGTGCTCCTCCAGACGGAACACGCGACCGCCGTAGGAGCGCATCGTCTCAAACAGGCCATACCCGTACAGCAAGCCGCGATCCAGCGCTGAGACCGTAGCCGTCTCCTGCTGTACTAGCTCACCGTTGAGATATATCCACCGCATAGGGCCTCACCCCATTTGTGTCGGACAGTCCGGAGCCAATCAGCACGTCGCGCAGGGCGCTTGCCTTGTGCAGCGTCTCCTGATACTCCATCTCGGGGTCTGAGTCGGCGACTATGCCGCCTCCCGCCTGGAAGTAGGCGACCCCATGCCTGACCAAGATGGTGCGGATGGCGATGTTCAGGTCGAGGGAGCCGTCAAATCCAAGGTAGCCTATGGCGCCCGTGTAGACGCTGCGCGCAGTCGGCTCCAACTCGTCGATGATCTCCATCGCCCGGATCTTCGGCGCACCGGTTATAGAGCCGCCAGGGAAAGTGGCCAACAGGAGATCGACTACATCGCGGTCCTCTCGCAGAGTGGCCTCAACGGTGGAAGTTAGATGAAAGACGGTAGGAAGCGTCTCCAGGGAGGCGAGCTCCGTGACACGCACGGAGCCGATCTCCGCCACGCGGCCAAGGTCGTTGCGCTCCAGATCCACGATCATCACGTTTTCGGCACGGTCCTTCTCACTCGTGAGCAGCTTCCGAGCCAGCGCTTCGTCTTCTTCCTCAGTCCTGCCGCGCGGACGCGTCCCCTTGATGGGCCGTGTCTGCAGGCGACGATTGCCTGGGTCGAACCGCAGAAAACGCTCCGGCGAGGCGCTCAGCACCTGCACCTCAGGCAGGTTGATGTAGGCGGAGAAGGGCGCCGGGTTATGGCTACGAAGTTGCAAGTAGACATCGAAGGGGTTGTTCATGAGGGGGAGATGGAACCGCTGGGAGAGGTTCGCCTGATAGATATCGCCGGCGAAGATGTAATCTCGCACCCGCTGCACCGCCCCCTTGTAACCCGCAGGTGTGAAACTGGAGGGCGGCGCGTCGGTGCTATCCATCGGGCTGTGTCGCGGCACGGCGGAGCCAGCGGCGGCAAGCGGCCGTGGATCGAAGCGGGCGATGCGCTCGTAGAAGCAAAGGTAGCACTCCGGCAGGCCCAAATCATCGGCGGCGCGCTGCGGCAACTCCTCGACGAACCGCTTCAGCTCGTAGGCAAAGTAACCGACAGCGCCACCAGAGGCGCCCCGCGCGGGGCCCATGTGGTGATAGTCGCGCAGGAGCTGGCGCAACGTCTCGAACGGGCTGCCGCTGAACCGGTGAGTGCCGCCGCGTGTCCACAGCTCGATCGCGGTCCCAGACGAACGCAGGATGAGAAATGGATCGGTACCCCAAAAAGAGTTTTGCCCCAGCCTATCATCCGCCAGCGCACTGTCCAGCCAGAACCCGTACGGCTCGTCGCAGATACGGCCGAGGGATCTCAGGGACGGCGGTCGCTCATCGTTCATCGCGATGCGTTTCAGGAAGGTGCCCGCGGGCCGGTGGACACGCCTCCATTGTGGAGCCAGCCCGGGCTAGGAGCAACTGCACGCCCAGGACAGCGCATCCCTTGACAGCCTGACGCCAGGCGGTATGATTTCGGCGTCAGGCTGTGGAGGAAAGGAGAGTGAGCATGACGCGGGCCTACGTGCTGATAGAATCGGCGGTCGGCAAGGCGAAAGGCGTGGCCGAGGGCGTGCAGTTGCTCCAGTTCAAGGATGCCGGGATCGTATCAGTGGACGCGGTCACCGGGCCCTTCGACGTCATAGCGACGCTGGAAGCGGACGACCTTGACAAGGTGGGCCGAGCGATAACCGATGGCATCCAGCAGGTGGACGGCGTTCAGCGCACAACGACCTGCCTGGTTGTACAGCTCGGCTAAGCCAAATCGAAGTCGCAACGGTGCTAAAATAGTGGCGCCTAGGCGCCGCTATTCTCGCTATAGGCGCTAGCGCCGCACAATCACTGAGACCGGAACGAATGATGATCACCGTTGACGAGGCGCTGGAGCGTATCCTCAGCTACGTCGACGTCCTGGAGCCGGAAGAGAAACCGCTGCTGGAGGCGCTGGGTCAGGTCCTAGCCGAGGACGTCACGTCCGACTTCAGCATACCGCCGCTGGACAACACCGCGATGGACGGCTACGCCGTGCGCGCCGTGGACACGGCCGGCGCCTCGCAGGACTCGCCCGTGCAACTGCACGTCACCGGCGAGGTGGCAGCCGGCTACATCTTCGAAGGCGAGGTAGCCGCGGGGACTGCGGTCCGCATCATGACCGGGGCGCCGGTGCCTGCGGGGGCAGACGCCATCGTGCCGTTCGAAGAGACGGACGAGCCGTTCGGCCAGGCGCCTGAACGCGCCCACCAGGTGGATGCGACGGTACAGGTGTTCAAGGAAGCCCAGCCCGGCGCCAACATTCGGCGCGCCGGCGAGGACGTGCGGAAGGGCCAGCCAGTGATGGAGAAGGGCCGAGTGCTGAGGGCATCAGAGATCGGCGTGCTCTCCTCCCTGGGACGAGCATCCGCGAAGGTGATCCGGCGGCCGGTGGTGGCGATCCTGTCCACAGGCGACGAGCTGGTGGAGGCCGGTCAGCCGAAGCCGCCGGCGAAGATATACGACGCCAACGCCTACAGCGTCGGCGCTCTTGTCCGGCGCTACGGAGGCGTGCCGCGCCTGCTGGGCATCGCCAAAGATACGGTCGATGCGCTCACCGCCAAGATCCACGAGGGGCTGGACGCCGACATGCTCGTCACCTCCGCCGGGGTCTCCCGTGGCGACTACGATATGGTGAAAGAGGTGCTGGCCCGGGAAGGGGACATCGACTTCTGGACAGTGGCGATGAAGCCGGGCAAGCCACTCGCGTTCGGCTGCTTCCGGAAGGAAGGCCGGCAGGTGCCACACATCGGGCTGCCCGGCAACCCGGTAAGCTCCATGGTGACGTTCGAGCTGTTCGGGCGGGCGGCGCTGATGAAGATGATGGGCAAGACAGACTGGCAGCGGCCCGTTATCAAGGCGGTCGCAGAGGAGCGGATCGTCAACAGAGATGACCCACGCCAATTCTACGCCCGCTGCATCGTCACTGAGCGTGACGGCCGCTACTACGTCTCGCTGACCGGGCCGCAGGGCTCGGGGATGCTCACGTCCCTGGTGTACGCCAACGCACTGACGGTAATCCCGGCGGAGGTGGACGAGGTGCAGCCGGGGGAAGAGATAGACGTCATCATGCTGGACTGGAGCCACGGCGAGGAGTGGGGCACGGGCTCCTAGGCAGGCGGACACGTATGACCGTCGACCACTCCCGCGCCTGTCAGGTCAAACATCACCGTGACCAGTCCTCGTACCGGCCTATTGTCATGACTGCGTAGAGGCTGAACGCTGCCCCTGCGGTAACCGCCCGGCCTGGCATCAGTTTGGACGGGAGCCAGGGAAGACTAGGGCGCTAGCGTGATGGCGTCGATGAAAGCCTTTGTAACTGGGATTCGTTCATCGACACAATCCCATAGGTCTTTGTGGTAGCTCTTTCCGTGATACATTCGCACCAAGACACCCTCGCTCTTCGCGGCAACGATTGCCGGAATGAAATCGCTGTCGCCTGCTAATATCGCGGCATGCGTTATCTGATTCTTTCCCGCTAGCAGCGCAAGGTCAACACCGAGCATAATATCGACTCTCTTTTGCTGGAAGATTGGCTTTTTCTTCTCATCCAATCCTCGGAATGCTAGCCGCCCGAGTCGAACTTCGTATCGCGGAAGGCGGTCGAGCGCCGTGAAAAACGATTGGGCTTTTGCAAAGCGCTCACGTTCTTTGGCGCTCGGATTGGAACTTCGAAATGGGGGGCAGTGGTAATAGTAGGTGCGCAGGATGTCCATGCCGTCAGCCATCTTGTTCGCCAGACTAGAATAGTCAATCCTAACGAGATCAAACTCGTCCTTGAGCAGATAGTCCGAATATCCGCCGTCTATGAAAATGGCCACTCTCGACATCGAGTTAGCTCCCTTGATGCTGACAATAGGAAGAGGGTGGCCACTAAGGGCCACCCAAGCCACGATAAACAACCTGGCATCCCCGAAGGAAGACCAGGGCATATAATGCCATTAAAGGTTACGCTCAATCTGCCAGGTTGTCAACCCTAGGCAGTAGCAGATCGGAAGAGCACACGTCTGAACTCC
>CAJXNA010000186.1 GCA_913056415.1 uncultured Chloroflexota bacterium
GCTCTTCCGATCTTGGGAGAACGGCGCCAATTGCCAGATACTGCTTCACCCGGTGAAGAACCCCCAGGCGTTCGGAATCGCCGAGCTCGTCGACGGCCGCGTCACGCGCATCGTGGAGAAGCCTGCCAGCCCTCCGTCCAACCTGGCCGTGATAGGCGTCTACATGTTCGATCAGCACGTCTTCGAGGCGGTGGAGCGGATCAAGCCTTCCGCCCGCGGCGAGCTGGAGATCACCGACACGATCCAGTACTTCATCGATAAGGGTCTCAACGTTCAGGCGGAGCTGCTGGACCGCTACTGGATCGACACCGGCAAGATGGACGACATTCTGGAGGCGAACCGCATGGTGCTCCAGAGCCTGGCGCCCAGCAACCGGGGGCAGGTGGACGAGCGCACCCGCGTCTACGAGCCGGTGATCCTGGAGAAGGGCGCGAGGGTGGTGAACAGCGTGCTGCGGGGGCCCCTGGTTGTCGGTGAGAAGACCGAGATCATAGACTCTTACGTGGGTCCGTTCACGACCATAGACCACCACTGCCGCCTCAAGGGCGTACGCGTGGAGGGGAGCATCATTCTGGAGCACACCAGCATTGAGGATATCCACTGGCCCATCGATCGCAGCCTAATCGGACGCCATGTGACGCTGCGCGGCGGCCAGGCGGTGGGCGGGAGCTACAGCCTCACCCTGGGCGACCACAGCGAGATCGGGATGCCTGAAGGATAGAGATGCTGGACGACGCGCGTATCCTGGTTACCGGCGGTTGCGGCTTCATCGGCAGCAACTTCATTCTCCACCTGCTGGAGCGCTACCCAAACGCCCAGGTGGTCAACCTGGACAAGCTGACCTACGCCAGCAACCAAGGTAGCTTACGGGATGTGGAAGGCGATCCCCGCTACCGCTTCGTGCAAGGCGATATATGTGACGGCGAGCTAGTAGACGGGCTGATGGCGGAGGTGGACGTGGTGTTCAACTTCGCCGCCGAGACTCACGTGGACCGCTCTCTCATGGAGGCCGGCTCCTTCATCATGACCGATGTCCTCGGCACCCACGTCCTCCTGGACTCGGCCCGCCGCCACCCGAACGTCAAACGCTTCGTGCAGGTGTCCACGGACGAGGTGTACGGGGAGATGTCGCCCGGTGCTTGGGCCAAGGAGAGCGATCCCCTTCACCCCCGCAGCCCTTACGCCGCGAGCAAGGCCGGCGGCGACGCCCAGTGTAACGCCTTTTTCGAGACCTACGGCTTGCCCGTCATAATCACCCGTGCCGCTAACAACATCGGGCCCCGCCAGCACATCGAGAAGATGGTGCCCCTGTTCGTCACCAGCGCCATGAGGGATGAGCCTCTGCCCCTGTACGGCGACGGCCGTCAAGTCCGCGACTGGCTGTACGTGGAGGACCACTGCCGCGCCCTGGAGCTCATCGCGCGGGAGGGGGAGTCGGGCGAGGTGTACAACATCGGCGCCGACAACCACGAGGAGAACATCCGCCTGGCGAAAGCCCTCCTCCAGCTCTTGGAGAAGCCGCTGAGCCTCATCCGCTTCGTGGAGGACCGCAAGGGTCACGACCGCCGCTACGCCGTCGATTCGTCGAAGCTGCGGGCCCTGGGCTGGGCCCCCCGACACGACTTCCTCTCCGCTCTGGAGAGGACGGTGCGGTGGTATCAGAAGAACAGTTGGTGGTGGGAGCCGATCTACGCCGGCCCCTTCCGCGACTACTACCAGCGCCAGTACGGTGACCGGCTGGCCAGTGGCGCACCGTATGACCCTGAAGGAGGAACGCCCCAATGATCCAGGGAGTGGAGGTGAAGCAGCTCGCCAGGAATGCCGACGAGCGTGGCTTCCTGATGGAGATCCTGCGTAGCGACGACCCGATCTTCACGAAGTTCGGTCAGTGCTACGTCTCCATGAACTACCCGGGCGTGGTGCGGGCCTGGCACTACCACGAGAAGCAGGACGACTTCTTCGTGGTGGTGAAGGGGATGATCAAGGTTGGCCTGTACGATATGCGCGAGGGCTCGCCCACCCGCGGCGAGGTCAACGAGTTTTACCTGGGCGACAACAACAACATTGTCCTCAAGATCCCAGTGGGTGTCGCTCACGGCTACAAGACGATTGGCGGGGAGCCCTCCCTCCTCGTCAACTTTCCTTCGGAGGTGTATGACCGGGAGGAGCCGGATGAGCACCGCCTCCCCTGGAATACCGACCAGATACCTTTCGACTGGGAGGTCACGTTCAAGTAGATGCGCGTCCTTATCACGGGCGGCCAGGGTCAGCTGGGACGAGCCCTTCAGGCTGCGCTCGCCGGCCACGAGGTGTCGGCTCCGGGCCATGCGGAGCTGGACGTCACCGACGCCGGCAAGGTGCGGGAGGCTGTCCGCGGGTTTGGGCCGGAGGTGGTGATCCACGTCGCGGCCTGGACTGATACCGCAGGCTGTGAGGCAGACCCCGCGCGGGCGCTGCAGGTGAACGGCGAGGGGACCCGCATCGCGGCGGAGGCCTGCGCCCGCGCTGGAGCGGCTATGCTCTACGTCAGCACCAATGAGGTGTTCGACGGGGAGAAGGCTGAGCCCTACCACGAGGAGGACGAGCCTAACCCGATCAACGCCTATGGCCGCTCTAAGCTGGAGGGGGAGCGGTACGTGCAGTCTCTCTTGGAGCGGTACTACGTTGTGCGGACGTCCTGGCTGTACGGCCCTGGACGCGTGAGCTTTCCCGAGAAGATCGTGCGAGCGGCGAGAGAGCAGGGACGGCTGCGGTTGGTTACGGACGAGGTGGCCTCGCCTACGTGGACGGCGGACTTGGCCGGGGCCATAGCCCGCCTCATCCGGCAGCCCGTCTGGGGGGTCTATCACTTCACGAACCACGGGTACTGCTCTCGCTTGGAGTGGGCGGCGGAGATCCTGCGCCTGTCCGGTTTGGAGGGCATCCCGGTGGAGGCCACCACGCGGCGAGAGTTCGGGGCTCCTTACCGCAAAGCAGCCTTCTCCGCCCTGGCCAACGTCCGTGGCGCCCGCCTGGGCATTGAGTTGCGGCCCTGGCAAGAGGCGCTGGCGGAACACCTCCGGACTTTGCGAAGCGATTCCGGCGCGGCGGCACCCCAGGTGAAAACCTCTGGGCGGCTTGGCCTTGGATGACTCCCCCTTCTCAACGCCGCCGCTACCGGGGCGGTGGGCGGCAGATCTGGCGTGTAGGTGCAGGAGATGATGCCGCTGGGGCTGGCAGCGATGTCTGGCCGACAGGCTCGTTTCGTGCTTGACCAACGGCGGAGGGATACATATAACTCGTACTCAATCCGATATCTTGGGTGCGGGGATGCAGCAAGGGGAAGTTTCTTTAGGCGCGGTAGCTGCGTTACACTTGTTGATTAGGAGAAAATTCCAATAGAAGGTCAAAGATGCCTGACATCCTCCTATATATTGATCCAACAGCCGCGGGCTTGGGTCTCCAAATGTTGCTTGGCGGCATCGTCGGTGGTCTAGTGACGATCAGGCTCTTCTGGGGACGCGTTTTCTCCCTGTTCCGCAAATCCGGGCAAGAGACAGAAGAGACCGTGGCCACCAGCGAAGCGCCTGATGCGGCCGAAGAAGAGGTCTAGCCGCACCGATAGAAGGCTGGAACTTGGTCACGCCGCGACCAAGGTGCGGTTCTGCACAAGCGTTATTCCAGGTATGTCTCACCGTGTTCTAGGCGGGAGCTGATAGGGCATGGTGCAAGCGGATCCCGGGTCCTTTCGTGACCCCGCTAGCGGTGTTTTGCTTGGCCACAACCGAGTATATCGCTTCTTCACTTCCGGCCGTGTAGCAGACTTCGAGGCCCTCGTCGAAACCGGGCTCCTGGACTCGTTCGTAAAGAGTGGCGCGGTGATAGAGACCAAGCCCATCGCGATGGAAGAGGCTGATGAGCTATATCACGTGGTACCCGAGATAGGCCTGGTGGTTGAGCACCCACGGATACCCTTCATCTCCTACGTTTACGAGTGGCCGTTTGAGATGTTGAGGGCGGCCGCGATCCGCTCTTTGGAAATCCTACAAGTGTCCTTAGACAAGGGTTTCATCCTTAAGGACGCAACGCCTTACAACATCCAGTTTATGGGGGCCAACCCTCTACTGATCGACGTAGGATCCTTCGAGCGGTATGAGGAAGGGATACCGTGGATGGGCTATTCTCAGTTCTGTCGCACTTTTCTTAATCCGTTACTTCTCCAGTCCATCACCGGCGTTCCGTTTCAGATGTGGATGCGCAGCTCTCTGGAGGGGATCGACCCGGCCCACCTCAATAGCCTCATTCCCCTTAGACACAAGCTACGGAAGAACGTCTTCATCGACGTCGTTCTTCAGGCGTGGCTCAGTCGCAGGTATGCATCGCGGCGAAGTGATGCGCCGTCGCTTCGAGATCGATCCATTCCAAAAGGTGTCATCACGGGCCTTGTTAATAGGCTGAAAAAGAGCGTGGCGGGGCTGAAACGGCGAGGCAAGGCTCACTCTCCCTGGCTGGATTACGAGGAGCAGTGT
>CAJXNA010000187.1 GCA_913056415.1 uncultured Chloroflexota bacterium
CAATGGCGCGCCCGTCCGCGCAACCGCCCCAGGCCTTCGCCATAAAAGGTCTGTGGTACCAGGGTGTTAGTTTACCGGGCGCCTGCACATATAACACATGTGACCATTGACCGGGGACGCGATCACGCGTCCGCGCAACCCGGTGCGTGACTCCACCTGAGCAGGGGCGCCATGGCCCGTTCGCGGCAAGCCATCACTTTCGAAGTCCACGTTTTGCGGCGGGGCAAGTGGCAGATCCATGCCCGTTACCCCGAAGCGAAGAAGGCCCTGGCCGTGCAGGACGGCAAGTCCCTGGAAAATCTGTCGACGATCCGGGCGGTCAAGGTGGTCCGCAAGGACTACGACCGCAGAGACGAATCCACGGTCTATGAGAGCCCGTCCCTGAAAGACCAACAGGAGGACGAGGGCAAATCGGGCCCGGCGCGGCGGGGGAAAGCCAGGGCCGGGCCTTCGCTGGCGGCGGAAACGGCGTCGATCACCTGCAAAGCTTCGCCACGGCATCGCCGGCCGCCGCCAGCAGGTAAAGCTTGAAGATCGCGCCGAAACCGAACCCTGCATCGTGCAGCGCCAGCACGCCCTCCTGATCTGTGTCGAAGGTGGTCGCGATTACCTCCGCGACGTGCCCCGCGCCCTCGCTGTCGCCGCCCTGCAATTCCACCTCGTCACCGTCAACTTGGACGCCATCGTCGTCATCGTTGTCGGGATCTTCCAAACCCATCACGGCGCCCGCCACCTCCGTGACCGAGCCCGAACCTGCCAGCACAGAGTACGACCCTGCCGCAAGCGCCAGCGCCACCCCCGCGACGAGCACGGATAAGAACAGCGTCCTCTTCATGATCCCTCTCCTCCCTGAGCTATGTGCCACATTATAAACGGCCAAACACCCCCGGCGTTACGACCATCCAGCTCCGTTGAATGCTTTTTCCTCTCCTCAGCTTGTCTATCGTTGTCCAGTGCCATTTTCATCGCTCCAACCGATAAATCCCAAAATGTTTCTGTCCGTATTATGTCGACCTTATATAGACTCATCACCTTCCCCCTCGCTACATCCGCCAAAGGAAACATCCGGTGAACGCCGATGCTATCATATCTAGCGTAATGCGCATCCTCGCCGTCGATATGGGCACCGGCACCCAGGACATCCTCCTCTTTGACTCCGCCCAGCCTGTCGAGAACGCCCTCCAGATGATCATGCCCTCCGCCACCGAGATCGCCGCCCACCGCATCCACGCCGCCACCCGCGAGCGCCGCGCCGTCGTGCTCACCGGCGTCACCGCCGGCGGCGGCCCCTGCCACTGGGCCCTGGAGGCCCACCTCAAGGCCGGCCTCCCCGCCTTCGCCACCCCCGAAGCGGCGAAAACGTTCGACGACGACCTCGACAACGTCCAGCGCATGGGCATGACGCTCCTGTCCGAGGACGAGGTTGACGCCGCCCGAGGCGAGCACATCCCCCTCCGCGACCTCGACCTGAACGCGATCCGCACCGCCTTCTCCGCCTTCGACGTTGACACCCGCTTCGACGGCCTCGCCCTTGGCTGCCTGGACCACGGCGCCTCGCCCCCCGGCTACTCCGACCGCCTGTTCCGCTTCGACCACCTCCGCCGCGTCGTCGCCGAGCGCAACGACCTTCGCGCCTTCGCCTACCTGCCTGACGAGCTGCCTGAGTACCTCACTCGCGCCCGCACCCTGGTCGCCGCCGCGGACGCCGACGCGCCCACCGTCTTCCTCGATACCGGGCCCGCCGCCGCCCTCGGCGCCCTCCAGGACACGCAGGTCGCCGCCCACCAGGAGCAGCTCCTCCTCAACCTCGGCAACATGCACGCCCTCGCCTTCCACCTCCACGGCACCCGCATCCACTCCCTCTACGAGCACCACACCGGCGAGGTCAGCGCCGATCAGTTCGTCGACTTCACCCAGCGCCTCATCACCCGCACCCTCCGCCACGAGGACGTGTTCGAGAGCAAGGGCCACGGTGTCTACTACGCCGACTCAACCCGTCATCCTGAGCGAAGCGAAGGATCTAGCCATCCCGCCAGCCCCTTCCTCGCCGTCACCGGCCCCCAGCGCGCCAAGCTCCGCGGCAGCGCCCTCGACCCCTACTTCGCCGTCCCCCATGGCGACATGATGGTCTCCGGCTGCTTCGGCCTCCTCTGGGCCTTCGCCGAAAAACACCCCGACCACGCTGACGAGATCCTGGCCACGCTGGAGATTGGTGCAGCGCTGGTGGCGTAGGCGAGCCCGTCCGAGAAAAGGAACGGGCGGTGGCCTGCACTGGGCCACCGCCCTTCGTAACTGCGCTGCGCCTAGAGATGCTCCGCTAATTGCTTGAACCGCTCCATCGCCGCCAGCGCCGCGTCTATCCCCGCCATGATCGGCGGCTCAAACACCACGTGCGCCACCCCCATCTCCTGGTACCGTCGCAGCATCTCACTTATCTGCTCTACCGTCCCGATGAACGGCTCCACGTTATCGTTCGCCGCCTCCGTGATCGATAGCGGCCCCCGCACCGATAGCACCAGCGCCTCCGTGTCCCGCCCCGCCTCCCGCGCCAGCGACTGCACTTTTCGCCAGCCCGCCGCCAGCTCCTCCGGCCCCAGCCGGTAGGCGTGCCAGCCGTCGCCCAGCCGGGCGGCCCGTCGCAGCGAAGGCGGCTCGTGCCCGCCAACCCACACCGGCGGCGCCTGCGTCGGCCTCGGCTCGCAGCGGACGCCCTCCACCCGGTAGAACTTCCCCTCGAACTTCGGGTCCTCCTGCGTCCACAGCGCCCGCAGCACCTCTATGTGCTCGTCCGTGCGGCGGCCACGCTCGTCCCAGGGCATCCCCAGCGCCTCCGCCTCCTCCCGCAACCAGCCCGCGCCCACCCCCACGATCAGCCGGTCACTGGAGAGCACCGCCAGATTGCCCAGCGCCTTGGCGTTCAGCACCGGGTTGCGATACGGCAGCACCAGAATGCTCGTCCCCAGCCGGACCCGGCTCGTCACCCCCGCCACGAAAGTCAGAGTCGTTACCGGCTCCAGCCAGGGCACAGCGGCCGGCAGGGGAAAATCACCGCTGTCCGCGTACGGGTAGCGCGATTCCGCCCCCAGGGGGAAGACGATGTGATCGCTAACCCATACCGAATCGTATCCCATCTCCTCGACGCCGACGGCGAACCGACGCAGCGTGTCACCGTCGTGCCAGGGGCCGATGTGGGGCAGGTGTACGCCGAACTCCATACCGAGTCCTCCTTCAGCTCAGGTACCGCTCGAACCAGCCCAGGCACTTGGCCCAGGCGTCCTCGGCCGTCTCCTTCCGATAGCTCGGCCGCGCTTCGTTCATAAAGGCGTGACCGGCGCCGGAATAGGAGTGGAACTCGTGCGTTTTGCCCAGGCGCGTGAGTTCGGCGTCGATCTTCGCCACGTCCGCCGGACTGGGGTTCGCGTCCTCCTCCCCGAACAGCCCCAGCAGCGGGCACTTGATGTGTCCCGTCCCGTCGAAGGGCGCCGGGCCCTCGCCCCAGGGCACCATTATGTTGCCCCCGTAGAACACCACCGCTGCCCGCAGCGAGGGGATGTGGCCGGCCATGAGGTAAGCTACCCGACCTCCCATGCAGAACCCTGCGATCCCAATGCGCTCCGCAGCCACGTTCGCCAGCCCCTTCAGATGCTCGAAGGCGGCGTTCACGTCCGTCACGATGTTCGCGTCCCGCAGCCGCCCCATCCGCACCAGAGGATTGTCCTCCGGATTCGGGTCGCGGTGGTACAGCTCGGGCGCGATCGCCACGTACCCCGCCGCGGCAATACGGTCGCTCATCGTCTGGATGAACTCATCGACACCACCGGCGTGCTGCGCCACGATCACCCCTGAAAAAGGCCCGGCCCCCTCCGGCGAACTTACGTAACACCGCATGGTGTCGCCCTCAACGGTAACCGTGTCCCATCGTCCCGCCACGTTCTTCCTCCTCGTTCGCTACTCACGCATTGAGCGTCTAAGATGCCCTTCCTACTGCGGCCGCAGGATCACCACCGGGATCTCTCGCTTCGTGGTCCTCTGATAGCCCTCATACCCGGAGTACGTCTCGACTGCGGCCTCCCACAGCCGCTCCCTCTCCTCCCCCTCCGCCCTCTCCGCCGTCACCTGCCGCTTATCGCTCCGAACCTGCACCTCCGCCTCCGGATTCCGCTCCAGGTTCAGCCACCAGGCGGGGTGCCAGGTGTTCCCCCCATTGGAAGCGATCACGATCATGTTCCCACCATCCTCGAAGTACTGCAGCGGCGTCGTCCGTGACCGCCCGCTCTTGCGACCCGTCGTCGTCAGCAGCAGCATCGGCCGCCCCGCCAACCTCGCGCCCAGGGCGCCTCCCGTCAACCGATACCAGAAGATATGCGTAACCGATATCACCTTCAACAGAGTCGGGCTCATGGGCATGGGGCACCTCCATACTGCCGACCGGCTGGTCGGGCGCTCGCAATACTGGCGGAGGGGGTGGGATTCGAACCCACGGTACCGCGTAAGCGGCACAG
>CAJXNA010000188.1 GCA_913056415.1 uncultured Chloroflexota bacterium
GGAGAATCAGGAAGCAGGTCCCGAGCACATGCTGGTCCGGCACCGGCTCACCTTCGACCTCGGCTTGCACGAGATAGCTGATGAGGTCGTCGCCCGGATTCTCTTTCTTCTCGGTGATCTGCTGCCAGAGGAACGTGAGGATCTTGTTCCTCGCTTCAGACGCCATCGCGAAGTTCCGGAGACCAAACTCCAAGAACTCCTGGACCCACTGCGTGAACGTGCCGGACATCTCAGATGGGATTCCCAGCATCCTTGCGATAACGTACGGGGGTATCTGCTGCGCGTAGTCGGCGGCCGCGTCAGCGCGCCCCTTATCGATAAAGCCATCGATAAGAGATCGACAGTGGTCCCGCGTTACAGGTATCCACTTCTCCATCGACTTAAGGGAGAACGGCGGCAGCAGGAGGCGTCGAGTCCAGGTGTGCTCGGGCGGGTCGGACGAAATCGGCGGGGCACCGACTCCGAGGAAGGGTTGTTCTTCCCCGGTCTGGTCAAAGCCCTCCGGCGGCTCGATTGACACCACCAGTGGATTCTCCGAAGAGAAGTGCTCGATGTCCTGAGCGATCGCGAACAGGTCCTCGTATTTCGTCGGCATCCAGGAAGAGCCCCAGCGTTCCGTATGCGCTATCGGGCATTTCCCTCGCAGGTCGTCCCAGACCGGAAACGGGTCCTTTATGTACTCCGGATCGAAGATATCGTAGTCGGTGGCCCAGTCTTTGATCGGTTCAGTCGTCACAGCGCGGCTTCCTTCCTTTGGCGAACGCTAGGCTATCGTCTGCACGCCGGAGTGTCAAGGCGCCACGGACTCGGAATCCGCCAAGCGCTCTTGCTACCTATGGATAATGCAGGCCTCGCAGTGACTCGAACTACACGCGTGTCTGCGCTCCACTCATCCGCACCGGGTCCCTACTGGGATTTGAGTCGCGAATCGTCGACGCCGTGCCTGTGCCATGTTCGCTCGACAAGGGTATGATTAATTCTGGAGGTACGAACATGCTCTTCAGCAAGCGCCAGAACGAGATCGTCACAGCCGAGGACGCACTGCCCGGCCGGGACCGCCCCGCCTTCGCCGTCCCCAAACGGCACGCCGTCCTTGGCACACCTCTTCAACCGCCGTTTCCTGGAGGAGTCCAGACAGCGGTCTTCGCCCTCGGATGCTTCTGGGGTGCCGAGCGCCTATTCTGGCAGGCACCTGGGGTCTACACAACCGCGGTCGGGTACGCAGGTGGGCACACCCCCAACCCGACCTACGAGGAGGCCTGCTCGGGCCGGACCGGCCACGCTGAGGCCGTCCTCGTGGCGTTCGACCGCGACCAGATCTCCTACGCCTCGCTGCTGAAGATCTTCTTCGAGGCCCACGATCCGACCCAGGGCATGAGACAGGGTAACGACGTCGGCACACAGTACCGCTCCGCCATCTACTACTCCGACGATAAACAGCGGCAAGCCGCCGAGTCGGCGCGCGACATGTACAATGAGGCGCTGGAGCGAGACGGCTTCCCCGCGATCACGACTGAGATCGTGCCGGCCGGCCCCTTCTACTATGCGGAGGAGGAGCACCAGCAGTACCTCCACAAGGTGCCGAATGGGTACTGCGGCCTAGCCGGCACGGGCGTTTCGTGTTCGACTCTGACATCTTCAGAGGTGGACGACGGGCTCCTGGAGGTAGCCCGGACCGAGGAGGAGTGGCGCCGTCGGCTAACGCCAGAGCAGTACACCGTCCTCCGCCAGGCGGGGACTGAGCGCCCGTCCACGGGAGAGTATGTCAACACGGACGATGACGGCATGTACCGCTGCGCGGCCTGCGGCAACCCGCTTTTCGAGAGCCTGACAAAGTACCAGTCCAACTGCGGCTGGCCCAGCTTCACCGATGCCGTCGCGCCGGAAGCGATCGATCTGCGAGAGGACCGCTCTCACGGCATGGTCCGCACGGAGGTGCGGTGCGCGCGTTGCGATTCCCACCTCGGTCACGTCTTCGACGATGGCCCGCGCGAGCGAGGCGGACAGCGTTGGTGCATCAACAGCTTATCGCTGGATTTCGACCAACGCTGATTTCGTTGCCGAAGGCTGCCTAGAGCCTGATCTCGCCCTCGATCACCGTGACGGCGTGGCCGCCGATCTCGGCGCGGCCTCGCTCGTCGAGCGCCCGTGGCTGACAAGCGTCTGCGCCACCTTGCGCAGGAACTCGCAGGGGATCTGCTGGCGGTGGGAAGGGCTCTCCAATGGCGCTGGTCTATTTCCAGGGGTCAGTCGGTGTTACGGTGAATGCAGGGGAAAGTCCAAGAACGAGTTCTCGTGGAGAGGTGCATGGAGCTGTTCAATACCATCGGGTCTGGCACGGAGCCGGCCTCGGAGCGCGCCATCGCGTCGCGCAGTGACCTGCGCAACGTGGCGATCATCGCCCACGTCGATCACGGAAAGACGACGTTGGTTGACGCGATGCTGCGTCAGGCCGGACAACTCGACGCCCGAGTCGAACTGCCCGACCGCGTCCTCGACTCGACGGACCTCGAGCGTGAGAAGGGGATCACGATCCTCGCCAAGAACGCCTCCGTGCGGTACGGCAGTGTGAAGATCAACATAGTTGATACGCCGGGCCACGCCGACTTCGGCGGTGAGGTGGAGCGTGGCCTGACGATGGTAGACGGCGCGCTCTTGCTTGTCGATGCCTCCGAAGGGCCGCTGCCGCAGACGCGATTCGTCCTCCGTAAGGCTCTGGAGGCAGCCCTGCCCGTTATCCTGGTCGTCAATAAGATCGACCGGCCGGACAGCCGGATCGACGAGGTCGTGGACGAGGTCTACGAGCTCTTCCTCGAACTCGAGGCCAACGAGATGCAGTTCGATTTCCCGATCGTTTACTGCAACGCCCGTGCTGGGCAGGCATCCCTCGATAAGGACGTCCCGGGCGACGATCTCGGACCGCTGTTCGACGTTCTGCTCTCGCGGGTCCCGGCGCCTGCGTACGATCCCGGACACGGCTTGCAGGCGCTGGTGACGAACCTTGACGCATCACCATACGTTGGGCGGCTGGCGCTCTGCCGAGTCGTTCAAGGAGAGATCCGGTCCGGAGAGGTGGTTGCCTGGTGCCGCCGTGATGGGACGATAGAGCCGGCGAAGGTGGCAGAGCTGTACGTGACGGAGGCGCTCGAACGAGTCGAGGCGGCCGAAGCCGGCCCGGGAGAGATTATCGCCGTTGCCGGTCTCAGCGACATCACCATCGGCGAGACGCTCGCCGATCCCGACGATCCTCGGCCGCTGCCCGTGATCAGGGTCGACGAACCCAGCATCTCCGTGACGATTGGGATCAACACCTCGCCGCTATCCGGGCTAGATGGCGATCAACTGACCGCGCGGCTGCTGAAGAGCCGGCTCGACGCGGAGGTGGTCGGGAACGTGTCAATTCGCGTCCTGCCGCTGGACCGGCCCGACGCGTGGATCGTGCAAGGGCGAGGCGAACTACAGCTCGCGGTACTCGTCGAGACACTCCGCCGCGAGGGGTTTGAGCTGACCGTCGGTAGACCCGAAGTGGTAACGCGCGAGATCGATGGCCAGCTACAAGAGCCGGTTGAGGCTCTGACGCTAGATGTGCCAGAAGAGCACTTCGGCGCGGTCATGCAGATGATGGCGGCGCGGAAGGCGCGCCACCAGAAGACGGTTCACCAGCGCGGCGGTCGCGCACGGCTCGACTACAAGATTCCTTCGCGCGGTCTCATCGGCCTGCATACACAGTTCGTGACAGAGACGCGCGGCGAAGGCTTGCTCCACCATGTGTTCGATAGCTACGAACCATGGCACGGGGAGGTGCGCTCCCGGCCAACCGGGAGCCTGGTGGCGGACCGCCGGGGCGTGACTACCGCTTACGCGCTGCTGAGCTTGCAGGAACGGGGCACACTGTTCATCGGCCCCGGCGTTGAGGTGTACGAAGGGATGATCATCGGCGAAAGTCCACGCTTGCAGGACATGGACGTTAACCCGACGCGGGAGAAGAAGCTGACGAACATGCGCTCGTCCACGGCCGAGGCGACCGAGAAAATGCCTCCGCCTACCACACTCTCGCTGGAGCAGGCGCTTGAGTTCATCCGGCAGGACGAATGCCTGGAGGTGACGCCGGTCGCAGTCCGCCTGAGAAAGACGGAGCTGGTGGCGCATGTGCGCGCCCGCCAGCGCTCGCGCGCTCGCGGGTAGCGTAGGCTCGCATCTCAGCGGACGCCTGCGCCGACAAGACGTCCCTAGGCGGGTTCGACTATGTTGATGCTAAAGTTCATCGCTTCTAGGAACTCCCGTGGCTCCAGGACCTGCCACGGCGCGCATGCCCCCACCGCCTCAATCGAGCCCTGGGCCATGCGCGTCGCCAGCTCGGCCAGCGCCTCGGCTGTGAAGCCGTAGCCGTCCCGGCCCTCAATGAGAACCGCTCGTCGGCGGCCATCCAGCGCCTTCACCTCAATGTGACACGCTACTCGCGCCTGGCTCGCGCTCTCGCTGGG
>CAJXNA010000189.1 GCA_913056415.1 uncultured Chloroflexota bacterium
TGGTTTTCTTCTCTACCTGGCCCTCTCCTTCCCCCTGCCGTCCCTAGCCCGCGCCGCCCTGGCTGCTGTGCCCGCCGCTGTCCTCGCGCTCACCGCTCCGGCCAACGTCTGGCTGGGCGTCCACTGGCCCAGCGACGCGCTCGGCGGTTACGCCTGGGGCGCGCTGCTGCTGCTCCCAGCTGTCGTCGCCTGCCGACGCTACCGCCGCCACGCCTGAGCTTTACCCAACGTTCACCTGAGTCCCAGTGTTACTGGGAGCGCTCCAGCGTCTACAGCTTTGAAATGATTGACATAACGCACCCCACGAAGATCGCGGAATACGCTCGGGGTATCGCTGAGTGTCTCATCACGCAACGTGGACAGGCCCTGGCTGAGTACACCCTGATCCTCGCATTCGTAGTTATGGCGTGTGTGCTGGCGCTCGGATTCCTGGGCCTGGCTTTAGCCGGGCAGATCAACAGCTTAGCTGGCGCCTTTCCCTAGCGGGCAGAGCCCTCCAGCCGTAATACGATTCGATTAGCCTTCGCGACGACCGGCGGGCACCAGAGACAGCAAATCTCCGCCGAGCCGAGATTGCTCACACAGATTCTCACCATCTGCGACCCTGGTTTCTTCGCCTCATCACCGTAGCTCGAGCGAGCCTCCATTCCCATTTTTCACCGTGCTAAGACGAAGTCACGTTAACTGAATGCCAACAATTTCGGCAGCCGAGGCGTCTACCTCTATGCGAGGCATAGATAACTTCGATGTTTGCCGCAAGCACAGACGCCCTGAAGAGATCGCGCCGCCAGGCCAGACCGACGCATGAGCGCGAGAGCGGGCCCTTCATCTGGCGAGAGGTCCTGTGGGTGCTCGATTGGCTCTCGCTACGCCTCTCGCCCGTCTACCTGGGCTTTGGCGTGCCCCGGGGCGACGGCAGCCCCGTGGTCCTTGTCCCCGGTTTCCTGGCAACGGACGCTTACCTGGCGGAGATGTATTTCTGGCTGCGGCGCATAGGCTACGCCCCCTACTTCTCCGACATCGGCATCAACGCCGACTGCGTCCACAAGTTGGCCCAGCGGTTGGAGAAGACGGTGCAGGACGTTCACGCGAAGACGGGCAGGCCGGTCCGGATCATCGGCCACAGCCTTGGCGGCTTCCTGGCCCGCAGGGTCGCCCTTAGCCGGCCGGACATCGTCAGCCATGTCATCTCCCTGGGCGCCCCCATTCGGTCCCTGGAGGCGCACCCAGCCATCATGAACGCCGCCAGGTGGGTCAGCGCCCATTCCGCGCACCCGCGGCTCCGCGACGACTGCGAATGCGCAGCCGACCACTGTGTCCCCACTCCACCACCCTCCATCCGCCGCGCCGCTCTCTACAGCCACGACGACGGCATGATCGACTGGCGAAACTGCCTGGAGCCGGACCCATCGCTCAACCACGAAGTTGGAGGCACTCATATCGGCCTCGTATTCAACCCCCGCGTCTACCGGATCGTCGCCAAGCTGCTCGCGCAGACGAAAGGCCCCAGCCGTCGCCGGGTGGCCAAGCGTGCCGGCAAGAGAGCCAGTCGCAACCCCATCCTCGCAGACGCGCCACGCCAAGCTGCGTGAGGTTTTGCCCCACAGCGAAACACTGCGCCTGCCCGACTGACAGAGGCGTCCGCTTCGTACAGAATTAAGGCGCTTTCTAACGCGGAGCGAACACAGCCAAGCAACCGGCTTTTGCGAGGTCTGCTCCTATCTGCGATACTGGCCCTGCTGAAGCGTCCTGAAGTCGCCCGCGTCCAAGGAGGGGAGAGATAATGGCCACCTACACTGAGCTGAACAAAGACCTCACCGACGAGCAGCAGCAGGTCAAGAAAGAGGCCCATAAGTTCGCTGTAGAAGTGCTGCGGCCCGCCAGCATCGAGCTGGACAAGCGCTCTCCGGAGGATGTGATCGCTAAAGGGTCCGTCCACTGGGACGTGTTTCGCAAGGCATACGAACTCGGTTACCACAAGGCGACCTTGCCCGAGGCGCTGGGCGGTGCCGACATGTCGCCCCTGGCCCGCCACATCTACACTGAGGAGCTCGCCTGGGGCAGCGCCGACTTCGCCATCTCCATCGGCGTCACCGCCTTCCCCTTCAGCTTCGCCGCCATGAGCGGCAACCCCGACATTATGCGCGACGTGGTGATGCCCTTCGTCAATGACCGCGAGGCCAAGTACATCGGCTGCTGGGCGATCACCGAGCCCGATCACGGCTCCGACACCCTCATGGTCGGCACCGAGCAGTTCAAACAGCCCGAGACCGCAAGCGACTTGGAGGCCCGGCTAGACGGAGATGAATGGGTAATCAACGGCCAGAAGTCGGCTTGGGTGGTGAACGGAACCATCGCCACCCACGCCCTGGCGTTCCTGGGTATCGATAGAAGCCGCGGCCAGACCGGCGGCGGCGTAGCCCTGATCCCCCTCAACCTGCCCGGCGTTACCAAGGGCAAGCCCCTCGACAAGATGGGACAGCGCGCCCTCAACCAGGGGGAGATCTTCTTCGAGGACGTCCGTATCCCCAAACCCTATATGCTGGTTGAGCCGGGCGGCTATTCCTACGTCATCGATACCGTCCTCGCCGGCGCCAACGCTTTCATGGGAGCGGCCTTCACCGGTGTGGCTCGCGCCGCCTTCGAGGAAGCTCTCGCTTACACGAGAAAGCGGGTGCAGGGCGGCAAGCCCATCTGCGAGCACCAGGCCGTCCAGCTCAAGCTGTTTGACATGTTCACCAAGGTTGAGGCCGCCAGAGCCCTCTCCCGCGCCGCCCTCGTCTACAACACCACCACCACCCCGCCCGCCACCCAATACTCCCAGGCATCGAAGGTATTCTGCACCCAGACCGCCTTTGAGGTGGCCAGCGACGCCCTCCAGCTGTTCGGCGGCTACGGGCTGACCAAGGAGATGCTAGTGGAGAAGCTGTTCCGCGACGCCCGCGCCGCCTTGATCGAGGACGGCACTAACGAGGTCATGTCCCTCAGCGGCGCCCGCAAGATCATCGATTCGTACTAGGCCACGGCTCTGGCCGCAGAAACTGCCTTCTCCGGACGGTCGTATCCCAGCACCTGCAGGATCGCCTCCACCACCTCCGGATCGAACTGCGTCCCGCTGCTGGCTACGATCTCCTCCACCGCCGCCAGGTGAGACCTGGCGTCTCGGTAGGGCCGGTCCGACGTGATGGCGTCGAAGGCATCGGCCACCGCGAAGATGCGAGCGCCGCGTGGGATCTCATCACCACGGAGCCCGCGCGGGTAGCCGCTCCCATCGTAGTGCTCATGATGGGCGCGCACGATCTCTGCCGCACCCTCCAGCGTCTCTATCTGTCTGAGCATATGCCAGCCGATGTCCGGGTGCTTCTTCATCTCCTCCCATTCCTCCTCAGTGAGAGAGGTCATCTTATAGAGGATCGAGCTTCGGATCGCGAACTGGCCAATATCGTGGAGTAGGCTCGCCCGCTCCAGGTCGTTCCACTCCGGCGAGCCCTCGTTGATCCCAAGCTCGGCAGCGAGAGCGAGAGCGAGCGCAGTCACCCGCAGCGTCCGATCATCCAGACCGCTGCCACGGCCGTCGAGGGCGGAGACGAGCGACTCCAATGTGTTCCGGTAGCTGCTCTCCGGGGTACGCCCCTCGTCCAGACTGGGGATCGCAACACTGGTGCAGTTCCGGCCGGCCAGCTTGCTGCGATAAACCGCCATGTCGGCGTGGTGTAGCAGCAAGCTGGGCTCCGTGCAGGGGTCCGGGAAAGTCGCCACTCCCAGGCTCATCGTCACCCGAAGCGGTTCGTCCTCATCGGGCAGAGGGATCGCAACCGCCTCAACCTCTCCCCGGATGCTCTCGGCCAGCGCGAAGGCGGTGTCAACGTCGGTGTCGGGCAGCAGCAGCGCGAACTCCTCGCCGCCCAACCTGCCGGCGACATCGCCGGGCCGTAGACAACGCTTGAGAGCGGCAGCGGCCGCCTGGAGCGCCTGATCTCCTACTAGATGCCCATGAGTGTTGTTGACGTTCCGCAGCAGGTCCAAATCCGCCATGACTACAGCCGTAGGGCCGCCGCCCTTCTCCACCTTCGCCACTTCCTCGCGCAGCAAACCATTGAAACGCCTGGCGGTCAGGAGCCCGGTCTTCACATCGTTGTACGCCTCCTCTTCAAGCTGCGGCACATGCAGAGCGCGGTAGAGTAGCAGCAGAGGCACGACTCCGAGGACGAGCAGCAGGGGACTGGTGGTCCAGAATACGGCCATCCCCGCGCCGAGGAAAATGAGAGTAACATCCGTTTCCAGACTGCTCCAGGCGAAGACCTGCGAGTCCCGGAAGGAGATTCCCCGCGCCAGCCAGAGGACGAGACCAACCATAACGTGATTGATGAAGATGAACGTGGCCGCCGCCAGACCTGTAGCCACTGCTGTCTGCCAGCTCACGCTGAAGCTGGACTGTCCGGCCACGGCATTGAACACG